>CAIUKZ010000054.1 GCA_903899865.1 uncultured Bacteroidales bacterium
CAGCTTCGACCACACATACATGGCATGGTGCATTGCTCGGGTGGTGCACAAACTAAGATTCTACACTTCATTGACAATTTGAAAGTGATCAAAAACAAGCTATTTGAAGTGCCACCACTTTTCCGCTTGATACAAAAAGAATCAGGCACCGACTGGAAAGAAATGTATAAAGTATTCAACATGGGACACCGATTGGAAGTGTACCTCCCTGCTGAATATGCGCAACAAGTGATTGAAATTTCACAGTCATTCGGCATCGAAGCCCAAATCATAGGTCACTGCGAAGCCTCTGACAAGAAGGAGTTGCTGATAGAAAGTGAATTTGGACGGTTTGAGTATTGATTGACGCAGATAAGAAAAGAAAAGTTGATGAACAAGCTTATTTGACTTGTTAATCAACTTTATTATAATTGAACCTTAATCGTTACATCGTTATTACCTTATAATGTTGATTCTCATCATCAGCGAGAACATTTAATTAAGTTCATATCAATACCTTTCAAAGTTTGAGTAATCATCAATACCTCCGTCAATTAGAAAATAGCATAATTATAATTAGTACTGCATGAAGTTACTTGTTTTACTTTGTTGCTTGTTTTTCCTAATTTTCATTGGAGGATTAGGTACATAATATTTCTTCGGAATATCCAGGATGTCTACTTCAAGAGAAATATAAACTTGACTTTCAATTATAGAAATAGATTTATCCAAAGTGTTTACAAATACAAATTTATAAGCATGATCTATACTTGGTGAAGAATAATCTAGATCAATAAGAAAAACCCAAGAATTAAAGTTCGGAGACTGAATGTAATTCTGAATATACCCCTGTAATGTCGTGTTTGGTTGGATGATTTTTTTACTTCCATATACAGCATCGTTTCAGATGTTAATTATGCCCTTATCTATTATTATTTTGTACGCTTCATCTCTAGTGATTGGGTTTTGTGAAAATAAATTCAGAGTTAAAAAAAGCACGCACACAGTAGAGAAAATATATTTTTTCATTTTGTTGAATTTTGGTATTGCTCCTTATTTATTGGGTTTATTTGATGCTAAAATACAAAAAAATAATTCTAGTCTGTTTTATATGAGAAAGCTTGTTGCAGATTAAGTAAAAGATTTTTATACGCGAATCGGATTATTGAATATTTGCTAATGTGCTTTTATTTACTTCTTTTCTCTGAGCATCCCAGCACCACCCCCATTTATTGAAATAGCGAATCATATTGGTGATGTGAATCCACAGCAGTTTTCGGCTTTTGTACGACTCCTGTGCGTGGTGATGTACTACACTCACATGAGGGTAAAACACCGTGCGATAGTGCTGATGAATGCGTCGTGTAAGGTCAATGTCTTCAGGGTACATAAAAAATCGTTCGTCAAACAGGCCTACTGTCTTCAATACTTCCACACGTAGCAACATAAAGCAGCCAGAAAGGTAAGGTACATCCATCACTTTATCATAACCCGTAGCACGTAATTCAAATCTAGCTCTTTGCTTTTCTGTCCATGAAGCAGGCAGAAAACGCCTGAATATCAAATCAAAAGGAGTGGGGAGTAATTTGCAGAGGAACTGAGTGCTTCCATCGGGATAAACCACCTTAGGCATCACATGTCCCACATCGGTGTGCAAGTTCATATACTGCACCAGTTGCTCCAGATCGGTAACACGGCATTCTATATCAGGATTGATAACCAAGTGGTAATCGGCACCAAGTTCTATAGCTTGCCGAATGGCTATATTGTGAGCGGCACCGTAGCCCAGATTTTTGTTATTGAAGATATACCTGACACCCAATTCGGAAAATCCATAAGTTGGAACAGACGAATTATCCACCACATACACCGCTTGCATCCCCTTGCACTGGACAAGTATCTCTATCAGAGATTTAAGCTCTGATACTGCGTGGTGGTATATGACGATGGAGGAGGTCATTTATTGGAAATTGGGATTAATGCCATAAACTGAAAAATCTTCCGAGCATATTTACAAAAAATGGTAAAAACACTTCCAACATTGTTCTTTCGTAATGCCGCAAAATCTTCAACGGACTTTTGAAAAATATTAGATACCGAATTATTACTCACACCGCCTACTTCCATCTTTACCATAGTAATTGGCAAATATGATTTAATGACATCAACTTCCTTGAAGATACGTAGTATATAATCATAATCACCCGAAATTTTATAAGTTTCATCATACCCCCCATATTGCTCATAAACTTTTCTACGGCAATAAACAGTAGGATGTGGTGGCATCCAGCCGAATTTTAATTGTCTGGGGTTAAATTCGTTACTCTTCCAGAAGCGAATGGCTATTCCACCTTCAGAATTGCTCACGTATAATAAGTCGCCATACACAACATCGGTTTTGTGAGTCAAAAAAGTTTGCACAATCCGAGATACAACATTCTTGTCTGCTAAAATATCATCAGAATTCAGAAAGCCAATTATATCGCCTGTAGACAACTTAATTCCTTTATTTAGGGCATCATATATTCCCTTATCATTCTCCGAAATATAGTTGGAAATGGTAGCTTGGTTGGCACTTATAATGTTTAAAGTGTTATCAGTAGATCCTCCATCAACTACAATGTGCTCAATATTTTTATAATCTTGAAATATTACTGAGTCGATAGTTTTTTGCAAACTTCTTTCGCTGTTAAATGTTGATGTGATGATAGATACTTTCATTTATCTTGCTTACTACAACTTATTATATTATAGATCCTTATGGTCTCTTCAAATGTTTTATCCCAAGTATATTTTGATGAATTTGCAAGTCCTTGCCTTACAATTTGATCTCTACTGTCTGAATCAAAAAGGTGTGCTTTTATGAGATTTGAAATTTCAGGAGCATTAAACTCATCGAACAATAATGGCGTATCCCCAATAATTTCTTTCATCGCACCACCATTATAAGCCACTACAGGACAACCAGCCTTCTGTGCTTCTATTATCGGTATTCCGAATCCCTCATACATTGATGGATAAATCAAGCAAAGTGCATTTGAATAAAGAGAATTTAAATCATTATCAGAGATGTTTTGAAAAACCTGATATTGATTTTCGGGCAAAATACTCCTCACCATTTTCTCTTCTTCGGTTGTAAGCCTTCCACCACCAACAATTACCAAACCCAAATTTAGGCCCGCGGCAGTTTCAAGTGCCAAGTCAAAACGTTTGTATTCATCTCTAACACCAACGTAAATGAGGTATTGATCTTTATTAAATCGAGATTGTAATCCTGAATATAAAAAATCGGGATTATAATTATCAGAACAACCGTTATGAACAACAAACACCCTTCCTCTATTAATCTTTGGGAACATCAAGAGTAAATCATTCTTTGTGTTTTCGGATACACAGATGATATAATCCGATTTTTCAATAGCTCTACGTTTTTGAAAACAATGGATCTGCTTTCTTATGCCCGATCTGAATTTCTCATAGATAAAATCATGTACGGTGGTTATGTTGATCGCATTTGTGTCAGACGATGTTCTGTAATACGATGAGTGAAAGATAAAAGGCTCATTTGTTTGACCAACTCTAGGATTTAAATATCGAATTATCGAAACAGGGAATGTATCAATAGAGATAGAATTGATTTCCAATTTCTTTCGAAAAATATTCTCGGTGGCTCCATTGTATTCCAAGAAAGACAAATCAAATTTCTTGTTCTCCAGCATTCTTTTCAACAACTCATACCAAACAACAGAGATTCCTCCTGATCTCTGTAATGAAAAAACTATGTTGTCAAATACAATCTTCATTGTTTATTCGAAGGATTATTTTTTCAAATTATACAACTTTTCAAAAAGAGCAATCCAGTCATTCATAATCTTGTCCACTGCCAATTCTTTTGATTTTTGAATGGAGTTCCCCCCGAAAGTAGTTCTTAAATCTGCATTATCTATTAACTGTATAATTTTATCAGCCAACGAATTGACATCCTGTGGTTCTACCAAAAATCCATTATACTCGTTGGTCACAAGTTCCCTTGGACCATATTCACAGTCGAAAGCTACAATGGGCAAACCACACGTCATTGCTTCTATCATTGCCATGGGCAGACCTTCATATAAAGAACTTAATACAAAAATAGAGCTTTCTAAGTATTTATCCTGAATATCAGACACAACACCGCATAATTTAACACAGTTATCCATCCGTGAATCAGAGATTTTCTTTGAGAGTACTTCCTTCAATTCACCATCACCATAAATTTCAAGTTTCCAATCAGGATAAATTTGACATACTTTGCTCCAAGCATCTATCAGCATATCATAGCCTTTTTGTGGACTCAGTCGTCCCACTGCTATAACATTTTTGTTATTCAACTTTGATGTGGAAAGTGGGTTAAAAACTGCTGGATTGGGTATTCTTAGGACATTCTTACTATACATCAACCATTGTTTTTCATCCTCTTTTGTAAGAACCACAAATGTATCCAACTTTTTTGCAGATTGAATCAATTGATAAGTACGCAAGGCTCCAAGTGCCTTCCAAAGCAGTCCCCTTTTTCTTGCACTCAAGAATTGTGATCTGTTATTGATTGAAAAATGAATTTCTCCCACTCTAATACAATTCACATTTAGATTTCCAAAGAAGTCTATCTCTTTGCCACACAGAGAAATACATATATCTATTTGATTCTCATCAATTATCGCTTTCAATTGCTTTTTATAGCTCCAAAGTTTTCTATGATGAGAGATAGTTTTTGAAATCAAAGTAGATTTAAAATGTGCTTCAAAATCTAAATCAAGGTGTATTACCTTTATTCTTGGATTGAGCGGATAGCTTAATTCTTGATTCAATCTATGATCAGTAGTGACGATGTATATCTCATAATCCGTGAGGTCTGCTAAAAAATTGGCTTTAATAGACATCACGCGCTCCATCCCCCCCGTATTGTGTAGCGCAGGAATACAATATAGCAGCTTCATTAGGATAGAATTGGTGGCTTTTCAGGATTATTTTCTCCGATTACTTTCTCACTCTTATTACGCGACTTAGTCAATAACAAAGTAAAATAGACTAGGATAAGACTCCAAACAATAAGTCGTGGATCCAAAATTATTGGACCTCTGGAATAAGCCACTGCATGTGATACGAAAAGGTAATACAACACATAAGCATAGACGTTTTTACGGGATGCGTAGTAACTGAGCTTTATAGTGTGCCCCAAGAAAAAACAAAACCCAACCACTCCCCATGTTCCAAAAGCTAGGTAAGCCTCGCCTATCATATTGGTGCCAAGTCCCCAGCTGTTATTTTTTCCAAATTGTAAATAGGTGGGCATATCCCCTGCAGTAATCAATTCGCTAGGAACACTGAGTTTGGATGTGAGCCAACTCGCAGAACCTGGAATTGGAGAAAATATGTCAACCAACATACTTCTCATATATGTAAAATCGCTCTTTTCGATATAATCAACCAGCACATACAAATTTCTATTGTTGATAATAAGATCCAAAAAAATGTCAAAAAAAGAGTACAATCTAATCTTAAAAAGCATTGAAATATCCCATTTACCTTGCGTTATATTCAACTTGCGCAAGTTAACTACAGCAAACAAAATCAAAGAACCAACAATTATAGCTGTAAGGAGCTTAACCGGCGAAATCCTTTTTACATTATTACTATATGACACAATGATAATCAGCCCTATACTTAACACTTGAATTCTTGAACCTGTGGAGAGTATCAACACACAAAATAGAAGCACAAAAGGCAGATAAAATAGATATTGCGATTTCTTGAGCTTAAAAAGAAACAAGCTGAATAGCGAAAAAGTAATAATAAATAAATTGTTGAAATATGAATAAATTCCAACCTGCTTTATATTTTCATGACCCGAATAAACATTTCGAATTGCTTCTAATCCTCCAAACAAAACATACAACCCAAAAGAAATAACTGTTAATATAAAAAAAATATCCACACTAGACTTTCCTATTTTAAATGGAGTCTCTGATTCGATCTTCCTATTCAGATTAAGAAGCTTGGTTGTCCCTAAAAGAAAAAAAGTGTATCCCAAATATGCCAGTGAGGTGGATTTGTTAATTATCGAGACATTGAATGGGTAGGAAAAAATTGAAACATGTGGATTGTGTTGAAAGTAAACGATGGGATAAACGAAATTAACCAATCCAAATGAGATGGCGAAAAAGAACTCGAAGCACACAAGGTTCTTTTTATCATCTAAACTAAAATAAGCTGTGCTGTGAAATAAAAACAACCCTGCAATCAGGCTACAAAACTCATAAGAATATCCATCTGGTGTGAATACAAACAAAACAATCGAAACTACACAGAAAAAAATGTTTGTTATTAATAGATTCATGCTACTACTTTCTTCCCTTTATTTTCTGGTAAATTTCCACCAGTAGTTTATAGATAGATATATAAATAGATAGAAAGTGTCTGTTAAAGTGACTTCCTAAGGTTAAGAGTGATTTTTGGTGTAAAGATAGTTTAATTTTTTTATACACATCAGGAGAAATGACGATACCCTCTGTTATAACATTTTTATTTTCAATTCTAGAATATCTGTATAAATCTATTTTTTTTCTTATTCTCCCCTCTTCTATATTTTCACTGAACTCAGAATAATCAGGTTGTAGTTCAAAAAAATTACTGACAATTTTTAGACCATCAATTATGTTTTGTGTGTTTGCATCGGACCATGTTTTGGAAAACGCATTTTCATTAATTTGATTGTAATGATAGAGAGGTTTTGCTACTTTAGAAATCTTACTTGCAAAATAACACAATCTAGTGGTTAAAACGTAGTCTTCACCCATATCTATACCTTCAAATCCCCATATATTATTATCAAAATACAGTTCTCGCCGAATCAACTTAGCCCATAAACTTGGAATCAATTCTGCACTTACTGTTTTTTTTGTATATTCTTTTGCTGAGTCATGAAATGGTTGTTCCCAGATTTTTCTTGCAATTCCCCAGTCTAAATAAAAGTCACACGCCACAATATCTGCTTTGTCTGCAATGGCTTTCTGATAAAGCAACTCAACTGTATATAACTCTATATAATCATCACTATCCACATGTAAAATGTATTCACCACTCGATGCTTTCAAACCAGTATTTCTTGCCGAAGCAAGACCTTTATTGTGTTCATGGTCAATAATTTTAACCTGAGATTGTCTTTGTGGATACTCGATGAGAATTGTTCTTAAAATTTCAATCGAATTATCTGGCGAACAGTCATTTACATAAACAAATTCGATATTATAAAATGTTTGTTCAAACAAAGAGCGTGCACATCGTTCTATAAATTTTGAAACATTATATACAGGAACTATTATTGATACTTGTGGATTCATAGTAATTTATGTTTACGAACAAGATATTTGCAGTAAATTATCTCGGTTAAACCAGAAAGGGTTATTGATGTTACTAATACAAAAACACTTTTTTCGTAAATTAAACCAATAAAGGTGTATAGAAAAAAACTAAAAAATGCAACGAGTTGATTTTTAGTTATAAAATAGTTTCTTTCGTTTGGAATAAAAATAAAACTGCTGTAAGCACCTACCACCAACCATGTAAGAATCGTAATATTCAAAATTACTGCTAAAGGATAAGATAACGCCATGGATTCACCTCCCATAAACACTACTACCCATTTACCAAATAGCAGCATCAATATGAATACAGTGATTCCAATAATTGTTTCATAGTTAATAATTTTTTTTACCAGTTCCACTTTAATGTTAGCGATGACCTTAGGAAATATCGCAGCATTTATACTCATCAGTAAAGTTCGCGGAACCATGATTATCTTATTGGCCAAGTCGTACAGAGCACAATCCTTCATCCCTAAAAACAAACCAATGATAACAATAATGCTTTGCTCTTTTATTACTCCAGTGGAAGATGTCAAGAAAAAAGGCATGGAGGTTTTATACCATTCTCTAACATCTGATAAGGGCAAAATGTGAATAGGAACTTTATGCTTTATGATGATTAATAAATGAGATGTGATAGATCCCAAAAAACTTATAAGTGAAGTAATAAGTACAAATATCCAAAGGTCTGAGGAGGTTTTGATAAGCAGAAAAATCAAAGGAAGTGAGATAAGCTTATATGTCAATTGAATGTAGGTAACAATTCTCATCTTTTGTATCCCTTGAAAGTACCATTGAGGAAAGAAAATGTTTGAGAAAGTCTGAATGAAACAAAATAAGAATATCATCCAGTTGTGCCGAAACGAAGGAACTGACAAAATTAAAAAACAAAAAGCGAGTAATGCTATGGCTTCCAGGTAGATTTTAGCTGAAAAAACAGCGGATAAGGTTTGTGATTTTATATCTTTGTCATTAACATTTTCAGCAATTATCTTAACTGCTGGCATGTCAAATCCAAAACTGACAAAGATGATAAAATAGGTCACGATTGACATTGCAAAAATATACAATCCATAGCTCTCACTTCCCAGAGTCCTGATTAAGAATGGATAAATCAATAAGTAAAAAAGAGAATTGAGTATTTGCAAGGCTGTCATAAAGAAATAATTCTCTATGACAGTTTTGTTATTTGAAATTGATGAAACAACCTTGTCGTACAATTTACTCATATTCAACACATTGACCTTAATATTACCGTGACTTTAAATTAACGATATACAGTAATTCCATTATTACTTTTGACAGAGTAAGATATTGATGCTGCAGGGATATCTGCATCCTTTCCCCAGTTCCTATATATAAGTATTGGATTTGAGATAAATGAACTTATTGACTTTTTTATAATAATCGTATTTTTTCCAAAAATGTGATCGTGGATGGCAATACAACTAGGGTTTGAAAAATCAAGCAAAACGATGTATGCATTCATTTCATCTTTAATCTCTTTACTCGGTGAAACTGTTATTGTTACTGAATCACCTGGGTAAATATTTCTTTTGGGAAATAATCCTATCTCGTTATAGGCTTGATTAGGACTTTTAGTTGGTGGTAAAGCATTTGAATTAAACTCAAGTGGCTTTTGTGAGTTTCTATTTACCAATAAAACTAAATAACTCCCAATGTTCACATGAACCATTGCTTTAGAATCATAACCTAATGAGTTAACTATTGAGTCCATTTTGTTTTTGCAATAAGGAAATCCTACGAAAACATCCACTGAACTCTTATCAGTAATAGAATTAAATTCTGAGGGAAAATTCCGAATTAAACCCTCCTCAAACGGATCAGATGTTTTTCTGACAACTGCATGAGAATACGTTTTAGAAATCCCGCTAACCGCCCCAAGATATCTTCTAAACGACAATGTTCTCTCAGCGTCCGAAATCGGTTCAGCTATCATCAACACTGTAGATTCAGGACAAGAGTTATAGTTGATAAATGACAAAACAGCATTTACTTCTTTCCCTTCACGTGTAAACTCACTAGCTTCACCAAACAGACGCACTAGACTAGGAAAGAAAAGTGAACACATCAGTAGTATTTCAAATAGAAATAATTTTAAATGATATTTCTCTCCATAGTGCAATGACAATAAGGACTTAAAATTTGAAAATGAAAAAACCATCATTAAAGACCAAGCAAGGATACTTGGAAGAAAATACCGTTCAAAAACACCTGATTTTGCATATAAGAAAACCTGAGGTAGGATGATAAATGATGAGATAAAGAATACTAGTAGATGGAGTATTAATTGGTTTTTATTATACTTATTATAGCGGTAAGTAAGTATGCTTGAAGTTACAAACAAAAGAATACTAACCACACCAATCATACCTTGGAAAACTATTGTATATAAGCATCGCAAGTAAGATGAGTAATTGACTCCTTTGATTCCAGCATATCCCATAGACTCCGTATTAATCTTTAATAAGACATAACCAATGCAGAATAAAAATGAAACTGCTAGAATGAATATCTCTGGAATGATCTTTTTTATTAGAACAATATAAGAACGAGAAGTATCTTCTAACCAAACCAATGTAATATAGGACAAAATCAAAGCGGGTGTCAAAAGAAGAAAACTTTCTTTACATAACATCATTGAAATCGAAAAAACACAAAACAGCCCTCGAAAAAACAATCTGAACTTATTACTCTTTATCGAATAAACCATAAAAATAAGTGACCAAGCCAAATACCACATTCCTATACTCTCATTTGGACCTAAGCGATACCATATAGCTGCTTGTGGACCTACCAACGCAATAATAGGGAAACTGATTGATTCTATCTTTCCGAAGTTGAGTTTTCGCATAAAAACAAAAAGTAGAAACGCAATAATTATGATCAGTACACAATGATAAATGGAGAGGGTCGTAAAATTAAAATGACAAATATTATCTACTATAACATTATCTATCATATACATAGGCCTGAAACGAACCAATAAATCGCTACTGACCCATTTCTGAATGACTTGTATAATACTACCATTATGATCAGAC
>CAIUKZ010000055.1 GCA_903899865.1 uncultured Bacteroidales bacterium
ACCTACTGTGATAGACGAACGTGTGGATCACGAAGTGTATGTGCCAGGATGGGGAATGGACAACAACTGGTGCATCCGCAAGGATCAAGCAGGCGATTTAGCATTGGCTGGATACATCTACGAACCAGAGTCAGGACGCAAAATGGAAGTACTCACTACGCAACCAGGACTACAGATTTATACTGGCAACTGGATTGAAAATCAAGTGGCCAAAGAAGGAAAAATCTATGACCGTCAGGATGCTATCTGCCTAGAAACTCAAGGTTTCCCTAACTCGCCAAATGTAGCACATTTCCCAAGCTCACTGCTTCGCCCCGGACAAAAATACGACGAGTGGTGTGTGTATAAATTTTCTGCTGAATAACAGCTTATAAACTGATGCAAAACCCAGACTTTTGAATTACTCCAATTGTCTGGGTTTTTAATTTTTCTGATTGATTATTTTTCTGATTGGAAATTGAAGAAAATTTGTATTTTTGTGAAAAAATATTCAAAAAAATATCATTTATGAAATTCCACTATTACATTATTGCGCTACTCTGGATAGTACTTTTGCAGTCAACTAATTTGAATGCAAAAACTATTAATGTCACAACTGCTGGTACATTGGGAGTATTGATACCGAATTCTGATAGATTGTTACAATACAATTTAACAATCACAGGACAAATTAACGCAAAAGACTTTAAGCTTATTAGAGATTCATTACTTAACTTATCTTATCTAGATATTAGTAGTGTTACAATAGTACAATATTCTGGTACAGATGGGACTGCCAGTAATTTGAATGTATCTTATCCACCAAATGAACTGCCAAAATCATCGTTTAACATATCATCATTAAGCAGAGCCCCATTTTCATGGATTACACTTCCTCAGTCAATAACATCGATTGGAGATAGTGCATTAAAAAACTGTGATAAGATGAATGGCCAGCTTTTTATTCCGAACAAAGTGACCTCAATCGGTGCATATGCATTTTTTGGATGTAGTGGATTATCACATGGATTGTTTATTCCATTATCAGTAAAAAAAATTGGAACCTCTGCATTTATTAAAACTGGATTTAATGGTCCTTTAGTGATTTCTGACTCTATTACTGATATTGGATCAAAAGCTTTTTCTGGTTGCAAGTTTAATAAAGTAATCATGGGCAAATCTATCATTAATATTGGTGATAGTGCATTTTCGGATTGCAACGAACTTAAAGAAACTATCACACTACCAAAATCAATTAAAAAAATTGGCAAAAATGCCTTTATGAATTGCTCGAAGGTTTCAAGATTGATTATTGAAAGTGACAATGTGCCTAATATATACTCAGAAACGTTTGGTAACTTATTCCCAACATCAACATGCATACTTATTGTAAAAGAAGGAACTAAAACAGCTTATGAGAAAGATCCGTATTGGAACAAATTTGTAATAATCAAAGAGATGGTCAAGAAAAACATTAATCTAGATTCTCCTGGTACACTTAATTCGATTATATCTGCTTCAGAGAAAAGCATAATTTACGATTTAACAATTTCTGGATCATTAGATGCAAGAGATATAAAGTTGCTTCGGGACTCATTTTCTATCCTATCAAACTTAGATATTTCCAATACAGATATCATAGAATATATTGGTGTGAATGGAACTGGTGGAAATACCACAATTACATATCCAAAGGATGAAATGCCCAAAAGGTCATTCTATCTTACTAATAGAATTCCTGCAATAAGACAGATTAAAATGCCACACTCGCTTAAATCAATTGGCGAATCAGCATTCAAAGACTGCCAACTTGCAGGTTCACTCTCAATTCCGAATAACGTAACGAAAATTTCTGGAAATGCATTTTGGTATTGTGTTTTGCTAACTGACGAGCTTATTATTCCAAACTCAGTGGTTGGTATCGGGGAATATGCATTTGCAGGCTGTTGGGGAATAAAATCAATCACTTTTTCTAATCAAATAAAGATCATAGACGATGGTGCATTTGCGGACTGTAAAGGATTTAGCAGTTTATTCCAACTGCCTGATTCATTACAATATATCGGTATCGGAACTTTTACTACAAATTTTAATATCTCTAGCGACATAGTAGTTCCATTCAACACAAAATTCATAGATTATGAAGCATTCTATCAAAGTGGAAAAACCAATAAAGTAATTACTAAAGCTATAACTCCTCCTCAGCTAGGATTAAATGCTTTTGATGATCAAGAAAATTTAAAAAATTATGTTTTGGTTGTACCAAAGGGAACCAAACAATTATATTCAACAGCAACAAATTGGAGATATTTCGGTACTATTATTGAGGATTTTGATATAGTTACAAATCAAAATGTCAATTTGGAATCGCAACTAGAGATTTACACTTCTCCAATAGGAATTGTTGTCAAGAACTCAAGTGAGGGAGAACTAATAAATGTCTATAATATTAACGGGTTTTTAATAAAATCTAGTAAGTCTGATGGAATATCAACAATAATCCCTATTGAAAATAAGGGTACATATATTGTCAAAGTTGGAAATCAGTCTAAAAAAATATTAGTGCTTTAGGGGCTTAGCCTTGAAAAACACTAACAAATCAGAAAGAGAGAAATTCGAAAGAGTTTCTCTTTTTTCGTTTCTTTCCCGTAGGGAATGAATATTAATAGAAAAAATGGCAGGAATTGAATGATTCTCCGTAGGAGATAAATCTTTGAATTACTATTTCAGGCCTTGATAATTTAGCTTGAAGAATTTAATAGATTTGTATTAAGAGCAATTTTCTTGCAAAAAAGTTTCAATATCATTAAACTTATTCTAGCTTTGTACTATGAATACAAACGACAACAAAATAAAGAACTATAGCCAAGTTCTAGACAAGAAATATGGATTAGATGGAACAGTTCAACGGACTGAATTTGAGCAAAATGCGTATGATTTTTATTCAGGTTTAGTTTTACATCAGGCAAGAAAGGAAGCAAAAGTAACACAATCGGAACTTGCCCTCCGCACAGGAACTACCAAATCATATATTTCGCGCATCGAAAATGGGTCTATTTCGCCCAGTGTAGGTGTTTTCTATCGTCTAATTGCTGCTTTAGGAATGCGAATTGAAATTGTAAAGCCAATTTGATTTAAAGGCTCTATTAGGTTTGGGTGTGGTCAGAACTAAGAATACAATCCCTTGTGGATTGCCCTTTGTTAATGGTTGACTCCTTCGGAGTATTTTAGCTAGTTTATATCGATGAGCTTTTACACATTCGCAGCCATCCATTTGCGGATTTGCTCTGGAGTCTTACCGCGCCTGCTGGCGTAGCTTTCCAGTTGTGTTTGATCTATTTTCCCAACCATAAAATACTTAGACTGTGGATGGGCAAAATACAGTCCACATACCGATGCATTCGGATACATGGCACCATTTTCAGTTAGCTCCACGCCTATGCTCTCAAATTTCAATAAAGGTGCAAGGGTGAATATAATGGACTGGTCGGGCAAGGACGGATAACCCACTGCTGGACGAATGCCACTAAATCGGGTTTTGAGCATGTCGCTAATGCTGAGGTTTTCATCAGCCGCATACCCCCAGTATTCTTTCCTCACCTTGAAGTGCAACCATTCTGCTACAGCTTCGGCTATGCGGTCACAGAGTGTTTTGACCAAAATGGACTGGTAAATATCATCCTTTTTTTCGAATTTCTCCGCAAATGCCTCACCGCCTATCACCGTGGTAACAAATGCTCCCACATAATCATCGGCAGGAGCTACAAAGTCAGCCAACGCATAGCAAAACCCATCTGTAGAATGATGTTGCTGGCGTAGTGTTGGTATGACGATGGTCTGGTCGTTGTTCTTGATGTAGATGTCGTCGTCTTTAGCAAAGGCATTGAACATCCCAAAACTGG
>CAIUKZ010000056.1 GCA_903899865.1 uncultured Bacteroidales bacterium
CCCTTTTCTACATCACGTGTCTCTTGCAATGCCTTGATAAATGCACTGCCGATAATAGCTCCAGAAGAATACTTGTTGACCATGTCAACAGTAGCTTTATTGGAAATGCCAAATCCGATAAGTCTTGGATTTTTCAGGTTCATGGAATTAATACGATTGAAGTACTCCACCTTGTTGTCAAATGAGCTTTGAGTGCCCGTGGTAGCTGCTGATGAAACCATGTAAATAAATCCATTGGTATGACTGTCTATCAGTCTAATTCTTTCGTCTGAGGTTTCAGGAGTAATTAAGAAAATGAATTCAAGCTTGTGTTTTTCTGCGATAGCATTGTATTTGTTCAGATAATCTGCCATTGGAAGGTCGGGAATAATCATGCCATCTACACCAACGCGAGCGCATTCCGTACAAAATGTCTCAAATCCAAACTGCATAATAGGATTTAGATATCCCATCATTATTAGTGGAATGGAAACATTGTCACGGATATTTGTCAACTGATTGAATAGTGTTCGAATGCTCATCCCATTTCTAAGAGCTTCATGACTACTTTCTTGTATTACGATTCCATCTGCCATTGGGTCTGAAAATGGAACCCCAATTTCAATCAGATCTACACCGCTGGATTGGAGTATTTCTATCGTTGGAATGGTGTCTTCTAGCTTTGGAAATCCTGCCGTAAAGTACACAGAAAGGATGTTTTCTCTTTTTTTCTCAAATAATTGGTTAATGCGATTCATAATGTATCAATTTCTTAGTTGGGTAATAAAACTTTTTAATAATTCTACGTCTTTCAGCCCTGGGCTGATTTCAAATCTGCTATTGAGGTCCACGCCAGCGAGTAAGGGGTGTTTGATGTTTTTTATCAATGTCGCATCGTCAACAGTGATTCCACCGCTCAGGAAGAACTTTGTATTTCCTGCATACGCCGAAAGAATATCCCAGTCAAATTTTTGACCCGATCCACCATGCTGCGGTGTCTTGGTGTCAAAAAGAAAATAGTCACAAGTGCCCTCATAAACATCCGTGCGAGCAAAATCAGATGCTTCTGAAATTGGAAAAGCCTTCAAAACCACCAATCCAGCTGAACGCAGGGTGTAGCACAATTCCTCCGATTCTGATCCATGCAGTTGTACTCCGTGCAATCCCATTATTTTTACTATTTCAAGGATTTCGTCTAGAGATTTATTTACGAATACACCTATTTTTACAGTTGTTTTGTTGGGTGTTCGCAAATCGATGTTTTCAGAAGGATTTAAGTGGCGAGGCGACTTGTCGTGAAATATAAATCCCATAAAATCAGGGTTTAAGCTTGATATTTGATTGATGTTGTCTGTGAATTTCATACCACAGACTTTGATTTTTAGTCTGGATATTTTCCTCAGGAATTCGTTTTGCATAATTGTACCTTCCTTATTCATGTTATAAATGCTTTTTCTTAATAACCATCATTTTGTTTGCGCCTTTTTGGAATTCATAATCCACTTTGATGATGTCAATTTGGTGTGATTGGTTGAAATATGTTATTACTTCTTGAAGTACTTCAGACTCTTCTACATTGAGATTTAGAAGTGGAAAAATTCTCACTTCATGACAGATTCTCAACATCTCTTCCAAGGTTTGTATATGAAATTCTAATCCAAGTTGAGAATACAAAAACAGGAAGTGGGAACTCAAACCTATTTCAAATTGACCATTTTCAAAAGTAGTTTTGTCTGGCATCGAATGAGCAATATACCGTCCTTCTTTTTTTCCATCTTCAAAATCTGAAAGAAAGTCATTCATGGCAGATATTCTTTGTTTTTCAAGAGTATGAATGTCTGAAAATTCATTCCAGATGAATTGTTCAGCGTTTTTACTGGTTTGCTCTATGATAGTAGAACGAGTTTCCTCGATTCTTTCGGCTATTTCAGCCCGTGAGAATTTATAAATAGGGTCGAGTGAAACTACATTTCTCTTAAGACTATTCATTTCAGCATTAAAACTGGCCGGACCATCACCAAAACCAACAATAGACTTATTCAAATCGTCTTCCGATAGTGAAAACATCAGAATGTATTCGTCCATGGTTCTTCCCCACGGCACTACTTGCTTGAGTTCAAACGCCATTATGCAGTCAATTTTTGAATAAACTCTTTCAATGCCAGTGCAGGGTTTTCGTATTTCATAAAGTTTTCACCCATCAAAAATCCGTTGTAGCCAGCTTCACGCAGTTCACGAACTGTTTCTACATTGGAGATGCCACTTTCACTTACTTTTACAAACTGATCTGGAATAAGACTTGCCAAATCAAAAGACACTTGTGTGCTGACTTCAAAAGTCTTCAAATTTCTATTATTTACACCAAGCATGTCCACAAATTCATTGGCATGATCCAATTCTTGACGGTTATGAACTTCTAGTAGCACGTCCAATCCTAGTTCTTTTGCTTTACGAGCCAATGCTCTGTTTTCTTTCGGTGTGAGTGCAGCAGCTATTAGTAAAATCACATCGGCACCCATGGACTTGGCTTCATAGAGTTGATATTCATCAATGGTGAAGTCCTTGCGCAATACGGGACATGTAATCCTTTCACGTGCTACAATCAAGTCTTCTGGAGTACCTCCAAAATAAGGCAGGTCCGTAAGTATGGATATGCCAGAAGCGCCAGCATCGCTGTATCCAGCAGTCACACTGCACACGTCGGCATGTTCATGTATCCAGCCCAATGAAGGCGACTTGCGCTTGAATTCAGAAATGATTCCAGAGTCTGACGTAAGCAACCGCTTTTTTAAGGACATGCATTTACGAGCAAATCCGTCTGTCAGAGTCAATGCTTCAATGGTAAGTGTGGCTTTTCGTTGAGCCACTTCTTTTGCCTTATCGGCAATTATTTTGTCTAAAATTGTTGACATGATGATGTTTGTTATATGTTTTTATATCAGGCTTTCAGCCCTCAAATATGTGTTTCTTTACATTATCCCCAGGCGATGCCGTGGGGCTAGAATAGGATGGGCTTACAGCCCGAAGACCTAGTTTGTTTCAAATTAGAATTTCGTTTTAGAACTATCTTAGTCCTGAAAGGACGTTATATACTAGCCCAATGGCAACGCCTTGGGTATAAGAACGATAATGCCAAATTGAGCCCTGAATGGGTGACATAGATTTATGTCCATAAATAATCCAATTTGTCTTTGATCCTTTTCGTTTATTTGATGATGATTTTTCGATATACACTGTCCTTTTGACATTTGACCTCTACAATATAAACTCCTGCTGATAAAGTAGAAATGTCAATTACTGATGTTTCACCGCTCAAAGGATAACTACACACATAGGCTCCAGTAATATTATGTATTACAACAGAGGCTTTACTGTCAGGGCAGTTTATTGTTAACTCTTTGGTTGTTGTATTGTGTGCAATTGATATAGTGGATCGGTTATCCAAAGTTTCGTGATTCGTAGTTGGCAGATCACGAATGCATCTTAGTGAAAACCCGTACATTTCATCATTGCTAAAAGTAAGATTTTTTACTTCAGTAGAATTATACATGAGTAGACGGTAATTTGCAGAACCACTTCCGGGCTCTGTAGATGTCCAAAAATTGGCACAGCCACCTTTCTGACTAAACGAACCAGCCACCATTCTATACCCACCTGGTAAAGCGGTGAACCCTGTACTATTTGTTGCGTCGCTATTCGGACTTGTCCAATGAGTTATACCCGCCTCACGCAAAGCACTGCTTGCAGCATATTGTCCACCACAGAAATCCACCAAATCATTCCATTCGTTGCTGGTAGCCACGTGCCATCCCGCAGGGCATAGTTTGCCGGTTTTTACAGCAAACCAGTTGTACAAAGCTCCATAAGTCGATTTGTTAGACACCGAGTCATTGTTGTACCAACAGTAAGCAGGCGTAGTCAAAGCATCCCATAATGCATCGTTTTTTTGTGTTGGGATAGGTGTTCCATCGTTAAATTTGGTCGTTTTTAGATTTTCCACCATCCACACCTGCGTGCCAATGGTCACGGTATGATATACATTTCCCTCAATGTCTTGTACAGTTTGTGCTGTAGAAATAAGACCGGTAAATAGAAATGCAGAAATCAGGATTTTGGTTAATGATTGTGTCATATATTTGCATTTATTGGTTGTTATCGTAACATCGGCTTCTCAAAACAATAAAAAATTTCAGGCTTTCAGCCCTCAATTTGAATTTCTTTTCAATATCCCCAGGCGTTGCCATGGGGCTAGAATAGGTTGGGCTTTCAGCCCGAAGACTGAGGTTGTTTCAAATTCAAATTTTATTTTACACCTATCTTTGTCTTGAAAGGACGGTATATCCTAGCCCAATGGCAACGCCTTAGGTTGACAAGATTTTGATAGTTTGTTATCAATCACCTTTAATGGATTTGACTTTGTTTTCCATTTGAATTTTATGATGGAATTTTCTTTCATCGCGTAATTGATGGTTTTATGGC
>CAIUKZ010000057.1 GCA_903899865.1 uncultured Bacteroidales bacterium
CCTGTGCCATTGGCTAAAGCTGTTGCTTCAGCTTTAAAGCAATTTTTTGATTATATGAAAATTATATAAAATACAAATTGAATATTAAACAGATAATCAACTTCGCTTATATCTAAAAACAAGCATAGGTTGACATTAAACAAAACAAACATAAACATAGCAACCTTATGGAACAATCACTGTTTTTAAATACCCTTGCATTTGAGTTCCCCAAAGAACCCAAAATCTTCTATTTCTCCAAAGAGGATAGAAAAGATGTTTCACTTACAAAATTAAGTCACCAACTATTTCCGACAAATATCAAAGATATTTTTCCCGATATAAAGAATAGTGATACAATTTACACTTCATTCGATAGAAATGTTGCAAATCTTCTACCACTCGGTATTGACTTCGCAGCACCGGAAAATTACAACCTTGTAAAAAGACATTACAACAGGAAATTAAACTATTTCCTTGTATGCCAAAATTTAATTGTAGAACCAAACAGAATTACGAAAGATAATCAGGTTTGGATTCTATGTAATACTGACAATCGTCGTAAAGATTGCGATAGATATGACCGTTTCACATTGAAGTTTGATTTCGACCATTTTAATAAACGCGCTCAAATTGTATTGTCTTATGACCGTGGTGGTTTGATTTTGAAATCTTCAATAACTGATTTTCTGAAAACAGATAACGACCCCTTTACTATTTCATTAAAGCCAGCTCCTTCTATTGGATTAATTAATCGAGTTTTATTTAAACAATTGGTAGAAAAAGAGGATGGCCATTCATATACAAAATTCAGAATCGACAGGCATGTATTCTTAGAAGATAAAGTTAAAGAATATAACACAGAAAATTCCTTCCCGATTATGAACAATAAGTTGGCAAATTATCTGGGCATAAACGAAGAAGAAAGCAATGATGATTCTGAGAGTCAATATGTTTACATACGCCCTAAGAACCGATATTTAAAATACTACAATAAAATAAATCTGTTCTTTAAAAGATATCTCGATAACGATGAGTTTCGTAGCATTATTCCTATATCGAAAGATGGATTCAGTTTTGCTAATGAGTTGCAAATAGGATACACGAAAGAAAAAAGTAAGGAATTGATATTTGGGGATAAAAGAATCAATGTAAACCCGCAAGCAGGGGTTAATAATGGACCTTTTGCACAGGCTAAACCCACCAATATACAGCTATTATTTATCTTTCCTAAAGCAGATGTAGATCAAGCTCGTTTGTTGTTAGGCTATCTGAAAGATGGCTACAAAGATTTCTTTAAGGGCTTGAAAAAATATACGGGCAAAGAAGTTACTCATGCTCCCTCACAATTCCATGTACAGTTAGAAAACCCCAATGACCCTATTCCTGAGATAGAAAAAATGCTCCAGGAAGAAAGAGAGGACAGAGAACTTATTGCAATATACCTAACTCCCATTAGTAAACATTCAGCCGACAAAGAAGCTCACAAGATATATTATAAAGTAAAGGAAAAACTCTTAGTTAACAACATTGTTTCGCAATGTATTGAAACTGACAAAATGCTTCGCGTATTGAAGGAAGATGAAGGTGTCGATAAAAATGGTAATCCTAAGAAAAATTTTTCTTACACGCTGCAAAACATTGCAATTGCAATTAACGCCAAACTTGGAGGAACACCTTGGCGTTTGAATGCCCCAGTTCAGAATGAATTGGTTGTTGGCATTGGAGCATTTAAAAACATAGAAAACAACACCAATTATATTGGTTCAGCTTTTTCGTTTGATAATACAGGGTCTTTTAATGCCTTTGAATACTTTCAACGCGACCAATTGAAAGAACTTGCTGGCTCTGTTGAAAACGCTATTAAAAACTTCACAAGAATCAACAATAAGCCTGAGCGTTTGATTATTCACTATTATAAGGAAATGAGCCTAATACATGAGTTTCCACATATCGAAAACAAGTTGAATAATCTTGGACTCGACATTCCTGTTTATGTTGTTACCGTCAACAAAACAGAATCGGAAGACTTCTTAGTTTTCGATGGCAAAAACAAAGACTTGCTCCCTTATAGTGGCAGGTACATAAATTTGGGAAATAAAACATATTTGCTTTGCAATAATACCAGATACGAAAATGCTGTTCACAATTTCATGGATGGCTACCCGTTCCCAGTAAAAATAAAAATCGAATGTCCAACCGATACTACACAGCCAATTGACACTAAAATTGTAACTGAATTAATTGACCAAGTGTATCAATTTAGTCGGATATATTGGAAATCAGTAAAACAACAAAACCTACCGGTTACAATCAAATACCCGGAAATGATTGCTCAAATACTACCGTATTTCAGCAATACTGATAACATTGATACTAATAATTTGTGGTTTTTATAAAAATTGAAATCCCCATTCCCTCATAAGTGAGGATTCTGGGGATTTAGAGGAAAAAGGAGATACTCAAAATATCCAGATACCCCAATTTCCCCAATTTCCGCAAGCTGAGGAATCGGGGCTGAGGTCTTTCCTAGAATCCAAAGTTTTTTCAGTCCGGCATTACAGTCTATGATTGAAAAAAAACAAGGCTTTATTGGTTTTAATAAATGGATTGGCATTAGAAGAAATCTAAATACTTGCAATATAGAAATCTGTTTTAATCATTATATTGCAGTAACTAATTCGCAATATCATTCTTTTTTCGGATTTTACCGAAACTATTAGTACATTTGTTTTCAAATACAGCCTATAAACTGGAGTAAACATTATACAATTACCCATGAAAGATACAGACGACAAACTGACGAGTAGAAATATAAAACCAACTGCCATGCGCGAATTGGTCTTGGACATTCTAACGGAACAGAAAATGGCAATTAGCTTATCTGATTTAGAACAAAAGTTTCATAAATCGGATAGAGTTACATTGTACCGCACTCTCAAAACATTTGAGGAAAAGAAACTTATTCATAGCATTGATGACGGAACTGGCGCAGTTAAATACGCTCTATGTAAAGAATCATGTCAATGCCACCCCGAAGAGCTGCATGTACATTTTCTTTGCTTGAAATGTCAGCACACATTCTGTTTAAACGACATTCCTATACCTTTTATTAAGTTGCCAGTTAATTTTAGTATAGAAAATATAAATATGGTTGTGAAAGGAGTTTGTTCGAACTGCAAAGATTAGTTTGCAACTCAGTTGCATAAACTTTTTTCTTATCTTTGCGGTTAAATAATACAAATGAAGATTTTTGCCTACATAGTATCCGTTATTATTTTAATGCTCACTGTAAATCCTTGCATTGATGAGCATAAAGCTAATGCTGTACATAATTCAGAAATCTCCCAAGCCTCAAACCACGAAAATCACGAAAACGAGGCCGACCATTGTTCTCCTTTTTGTACTTGTCAGTGTTGCCAAACAAATTTCATTGTGTCTGCTATACCGACTTCGCCTGCGGTTGCGGAGTTGACAATTCGTTATATTGAACATTCCTCAAGTTTTCATAGTCTCGATTTATTCGATTTTTACATTCCTCCTAAATCATAATCCCTTACCCAATTAAAGATATTATTTAACAAAACAATATCTTTAATACTAACCTGCCTTTAGATGGGCTCGTGTCTTAGCTTAATTTTTCTCTGATAGAAATATCAGGTTTTTGTTCACGTTTTAAATTCAACTCAAAATGAGTAAAAAGAAACTAACAAAAAGGGAATTGAACGAGAGGCAGATTATTGAAGATAAAAAATTTAAACGAACCTTGCTGATTAGCTTTAGCTCACTTTTCGTTTTCATAATTTTATATTTAGTATTCCACGTTTTTTGGAATGATACAAAATACGCCTATCGTCAATATGCATTATTTGGAAAGGAAGTTCCAGTCGAACTTGTTTGTATGAATGGCAACAAACTACTCAATCATACAGGCAAAAAGCTGCTATACAAAGGTAAAACATACTTTTTCTGCAACCAGAAATGCTACGACCATCTTGTTAATCACTTTCAAGAAGATGCTTTTACCCCGGATTCATTTTCGGGAGATACAATTTGCAAAGCAGATGCTTTAATTGGTTTGAAAAATCGGGGCGAACCCCAGATTGTTTATTTCCAAAACATAAAAACATTCAATCAGTATTATAAATCAAGAAAATAAATGATAATTTGTGAGAAAAAAGAAGAATAAAATCTGGCTAAAACAAGTAATAAAATGGTTTTTCATTTCTATTATCTGTTTAATTCTCATTATCGGAATCTTTGCCAGAATCCAACACTTTTCCACAATGCATTTAAAATAAATTAATAAATTATGATAAACAGAATAATATCTTTTTCAATAAAGAATAAATTTATTATCGGCTTGTTTGTATTAGCTCTAGTGGGTTGGGGGTCTTACTCTCTCAGTCGATTACCCATTGATGCTATTCCCGACATTACCAACAATCAGGTGCAGGTTATTGCACTGGCTCCATCGTTGGCTGTACAAGAAGTCGAGAGTTTTATAACTGCTCCCATCGAAGTAGCAGTTGCCAATATTCCCGATATTGTAGAGCTTCGCTCCATATCTCGGTTAGGACTGACTGTAATTACGGTTGTATTTAAAGATGGCGTCGATGTCTATTGGGCACGACAACAATTGAGCGAGAGGCTCAAGGAAGCCGAAGAGGCTATTCCACCAGGATTGGCTAAAATCGAACTTGCACCCATTTCTTCGGGTTTAGGGGAGATTTATCAGTATCGACTTGCCGTTGATAAAGGATTGGAAGACAAGTTCAATCCTATGGAACTACGTACTATTCAGGACTGGATTGTTCGACGTGAGATGCTCGGAACTCCCGGTGTAGCTGATATTAATAGCTATGGAGGATTCGTAAAACAGTATGAAATTGCTGTAAATCCAGAAAGACTCAGGGGAATGAATCTAACGCTTAACGATATTTTTCAAGCACTGGAGAAAAACAACGAAAATACAGGTAGTGCGTATATCGACAAAAAACCAACTGCCTATTTTATTCGTGGCATTGGGTTGGTAAAATCTCTGGAGGATATCGAGAAAATTGTAGTCAAAAGTAATGCTTCAGGTATGCCTGTTTTGATTCGTGATGTGGCAACCGTGCAATATGGAAGTGCAACCCGATATGGCGCTTTGGTAATTGATACTACAGAAGCTGTTGGTGGTGTGGTAATGATGCTCAAAGGTGCAAACGCACACGAAGTTGTAGAAAATGTAGAAACACGCATAGAGACTATTCAAAAATCAATGCCCAAGGGTGTGACAATTGAACCGTTTTTGAATAGATCTGACTTGGTGGGTCGTGCCATTGGTACAGTTTCAAGAAACCTGATTGAAGGGGCATTAATAGTTATTTTCCTCTTGATATTATTTTTGGGAAATTTCCGTGCCGGGTTAATCGTAGCTTCAGTGATTCCACTCTCATTGCTGTTTGCCATTTCACTAATGAATCTATTTGGAGTGTCAGGGAATCTAATGAGCCTTGGTGCAATTGACTTTGGATTGATTGTGGATGGTGCAGTGATTATTGTAGAAAGTGTGGTATATCGAATTTCAATGAGCAAGCAGCACTATATGGGAGTTTCACGGCTTTCGCAACAACAAATGGACGAGGAAGTTTTTCAGGCTTCGAGCCGTATAAGAACTGCTGCAACCTTTGGCGAAATAATCATTCTGATTGTTTATATGCCTATTTTATTCTTGGTGGGTATTGAGGGTAAAATGTTTGGACCTATGGCACAGGTTGTGGCGTTTGCTATTTTAGGAGCGTTTATTCTTTCATTAACGTATGTTCCAATGGCTTCGGCTTTGTTTTTGAGCAAAAGTACCGAACACAAACCCAACTTCTCTGATAAACTTATGGATTGGTTTCACAAAGGCTTCAATCCAATTATCCATTTTGCCCTGAGACGTAAATTGTTGGTTTCCATTTCTGCGATTGTGTTATTTTTGGTTAGCTTGGGTATTTTTGCCCGTTTAGGTGGCGAGTTTATACCGCAACTCGAAGAAGGTGACTTGGCAGCCGGTGTAATTACCTTGCAAGGTGGTTCACTCACAAATACGGTAGATATGGTTCAAAAAGCCAATAAAATATTGCTCGACAAATTCCCTGAGATAAAACATACGGTTTGTAAAATTGGTGCAGGTGAAATACCGACTGATCCTACGCCTATGGAAACAGGTGATTATATTATTACCTTAAAAGAAAAAAGCGAATGGACTTCTGCCGAAACTCGTGAGGAACTGGTGGAGAAAATGGAGGAAGCTTTGATTCCGTTGGCTGGGGTTAAATTCGAATTCCAACAGCCTATACAAATGCGTTTCAATGAATTGTTGTCGGGGTCAAAACAAGATGTTGCCATAAAGATATTTGGTGATGACTTGAATACATTAGCCGAAAAAGGTGCTCAGGTTGAGAAAATCATTCAGGGCATTGAAGGAGTTGAAGATATCAATGTGGAAAAAGTGACTGGACTGGCACAAGTGCAAGTAGAATATAATCGCGATAGGTTGGCACAATACGGTCTTTCGGTTGAAGAAGTAAACCGTGTGTTACGGGCTGCCTTTGCAGGAAGTCAGGCAGGGGTTGTGTTCGACGAAGAAAAACGTTTTGCGATGGTGGTCAGATTGGATAAAGATTACCGAAGAAACCTTGACGATGTAAAAAACCTTTCGGTTGAGCTTCCAAATGGTGGACAAATACCATTTGAGCAAATTGCCAACGTTGAAATTAAATCGGGACCGGCTCAGGTATCTCGCGAAAATACCAAACGCCGTATAACCATTGGTTTTAATGTCCGTAATCGTGACGTTCAGAGCATTATTGAAGAAGTAACAAAACAAATGGATGCAAAAATTCAACTACCAACGGGTTATTATGTGACTTACGGAGGACAGTTTCAGAATCTTCAAGCTGCAAATGCTAGATTGTCCATTGCCGTTCCAGTGGCATTGCTTCTGATTTTTGTATTGCTATTCTTCACATTCCATTCGGTTAAACAATCTTTATTGATTTTTTCGGCTGTACCCATGTCCGCCATTGGTGGGGTATTTGCCCTTTGGATGCGCGACATGAACTTTTCTATTTCTGCTGGTGTTGGTTTTATTGCCTTGTTTGGTGTGGCGGTATTGAATGGCATTGTGC
>CAIUKZ010000058.1 GCA_903899865.1 uncultured Bacteroidales bacterium
ACCAGTTTTATAAAAATCTATGAGTGAAGAAATTACTTTCTTTTGTTGATCGTTTTCGGCTACAGTCATGGCTTTTTCTAACCAACCGATTATTTTTTCAATACTTTTTGAATACAATCCGCCTACTTTGTACGTGAGTTCTTTGATAGCACCCTGCTCTTTAATTAGTTTACTGTTAAGTCCATAAGCTATAGGCTTTTGGTCATTTGGAGATTTGAGCTGATTATAGAAGTTTTCAACTTCTTGCTGTGTGACACTTTCGTAGAAATTGGTGCTTGATGTCAAAATCAAATCTACTCCATCCGCTTGGTTGGTGCGTTTTGGAAATACCTGTGGGTTGAAAATAATGGGCGATAGTTCTGCTATCAATTGTTCTACGGTTTGTCCTTTAGCCAGTGGAAGTTTGGATTGGTCAATTGTTCGAATGGTTTTCGAAAAATATTCTTGAGAAAACAATGGTTGGAACTTGTCTTGCGAATAATGGTGGTGAATGCCATTGCCCATCCATACTTGTTTCAGGTAAGTTGTTAGACTCTTAAAATCAGGGGTGTTTCTGTCACCAGTGTGATTTTCATAAATTGACTCAAGCGTCTTTCGAATCAATAGGTTATACTTATTGTGTTGGTCATACAAGATGTCTCTTCCCTCTAGTGCAGCCTCATTGAGATAGTAGATTAGCTCTTTTTGTTTTAAGCTCAATTCTTCAAAACCAGCAACTCTGTATCGAAGTATCTCAATGTCAGCAAATTTGTCAACAGTGTAATTAAACGGTGTTGAATTTGTAGTATTTTCAGCTATTGCTGTAGTGGAAATGAGTGTTGCAGCCATGGATGTAAGTAGTAAATGTTTCATTGAAATCGGTTTTGAATCGTTGCAAAATTAGCTAAAATTATTAACAGTTTCATGATAAATTTAGTTCAGCTTTCACACATCTACTTCCTATTGTATATCTTTGTGAGATGTTAGAAAACTATTTAGCACTGAAAATAAAGGAGCAGTTGCCTTTCCAACCTACCTCTCAGCAGGATGAACTAATAGAGTTGTTGGGTCATTTTCTGATGTCAACAGATCCCGAAAAGGTATTTTTGCTCAAAGGGTATGCTGGTACGGGGAAAACATCGGTGGTGAGTGCTTTGGTGAAAATGATGCATGAGCTGAAGCAAAAATCGCAATTACTCGCTCCTACGGGTAGGGCTGCCAAGGTAATTGCCAATTATGCTGGTTTCTCCGCATTGACCATTCACAAGAAAATATACCGTCAGAAATCGATGGCTGAGTTTCGATTTCAATTGGCTGATAATTTGAGTAGTCACACCTTGTTTATTGTTGATGAAGCTTCCATGATTTCCAATTCAGGGTCTGAAACAGCTTTCGGTTCAGGTAGATTATTAGATGATTTGGTGCAGTTTGTTTACAGTGCAGAAGGTTGTAGTCTGTTGATACTTGGCGATGTTGCACAGTTGCCACCCGTGATGCAACCCCACAGTCCTGCTTTGGAGGCTGATAAACTAGCTGGTTATGGACTGAACGTGACCGAATTTACACTCACCCACGTAGTTCGTCAAGCATTGGAAAGTGGCATTTTGCACAATGCTACCATGTTACGAAATCATTTATTGGATGATAAAACATCCACGTTCCCTACGTTTACTCTTGCACAATTTGATGATATAACCAGGTTGAATGGTCAGGAACTAATCGATGAGATACAACGGTGCTATGAAGGAGTAGGAGTGGAGGATACCATAGTGATAACTCGATCCAATAAGCGTGCAAATATCTACAATAACGGAATCAGAGCTAGGGTGATGATGAAAGAGGAAGAGCTCACTAATGGTGATTTGCTCATGGTGACACGCAATAATTACTTTTGGAACAAACCTTATAAGGAAATAGATTTTATTGCCAATGGTGATATATTGGAAGTAATGAGAGTCCGCAAATATCATGATTTGTACGGATTTAGGTTTGTGGATTTGACATTGCGTTCGTTGGATTATGATTGGGAGATAGATGCACGTGTGTGGCTGGATGCACTACAGTCTGAATCACCCGCCCAGATGAATGAACTATCAGCCCAATTATTTAAGCTAGTAGCTGAGGATTATCCTGAGATAACTACAAAAAGGGAACGAATTAGAAAAGTCATGGAAAATGAGTATTACAATGCGTTGCAAGTGAAATTTGGTTATGCAGTGACTTGCCATAAAGCGCAAGGTGGTCAGTGGAAGCGAGTTTTTATTGATCAAGGTCAACTGACCGACGAACAACTAGACAGCGATTACTATAGATGGTTATATACAGCCTTGACTAGAGCACAGGAAAAAGTGTTTTTGGTGAACTTTCCAGATAATTGTTTTGAATCACATTTTTGATTCCCATTTAAACATTAATTGGAAAATTATACATATCTTTGGGATTAATACTATATATTTGTGGCTGTTTTATTGGGTGAGAATACTGTTCAAATTTAATATATTTAGTCTTTATGCATTTTTTGTATTGCTACTGACAATTTATAAATGAGTTTCAATGATGAGAATTTTAAAAAAGAATTTACTGCTAGTACTCCTCATGATTTGTCCAACTTTTTTGTTGGCTCAACAAGTAAATACGCTTTACTTCATGGAGAATCTGCCAAGTCGTAATATGTACAACCCAGCATTTCAGCCCATCAATGATATTTATGTAAGTCTCCCCATCATTGGGTATATGCAAATGTCTGTGGGTAACAATTCTGTTGCTTTGAAAGATTTGATGTACAAAAAGGACGATGGTTTTGTAACTTCTCTCTATGATATTGAAACAAAACAAAAGCTTTATAATAAGATATTACCTACTTTTTTGATGAATGCCAATTTACAGGTTAATTTGCTAACCATCGGCTTTAGAAAAAACAGTTCTTTTTGGACGTTTTCTGTCAACGAAAAAATTGATGCCTCATTTACAGTGCCTAAGGATGCCTTCAAACTAGGGCTTTTCGGAGTTGACGATCTACCAGATGCTACTTTGCATCAAACATATTCTGTAAGTCCTGTGAATTACAACCTGTCAGGATTGAAAGTGAATATGACAGCCTATACCGAGTTTGGTCTTGGATGTGCAAGAGATATTAATGATGCTTGGTCGGTGGGAGCGAAAGTGAAGTTTCTTTATGGAAACATGAACATTTCTAACGTAAACCAGTTTACTAATCTGACATGGGCACCTCATCAGATAACGGTCAATAGTATCGGGTCAATCAACACTTCTGTACCTTTTCCAGTTGCGTTTGCACCAACTCTGTTGCCCGTAAGTGTAGATACAGCCAAAATGTCAAATCCAATGTCATACCTGCCACCAACAGGTTTAGGAGGTGGTTTGGATTTGGGTGTTGATTATTGGGCTACCAACGAACTGTCATTTTCATTGGCTGCTATTGATTTGGGATTTATTTCATGGAACAAGGCTAATAGTGTAAATTATGATGCCACCTATATGTATGATGGTGTTAATCAACAAGGTGTGGATAAAGGTGTGGTTAGTTTATTGAGTACGGTTAATCAGTCCACCTTATCTGATTCATTGCTGGCTGGATTGAAATCTAATCAGAAAATTTCCAATAAATCCTACACCACATTCACTACTGCTAAACTAAACGCAGGTGTGGAATATAAGATGTTCAACAATTACCTCAGTTTAGGGTTGCTGTCACGAACTTATTTTGGGAATATTAATGTGTCAGAGGAAATTACCGCGTCTGCCAATTATAGACCCCTCGACTGGTTCAATGCATCATTAAGTTATTCATTTTTTAATGGTAATTTTAGCAATATTGGTTTTGGGGTAGGGCTTCAAACGTGGATTTTTCATTGGTTCTTAGCTGCAGATTATATACCAACGTATTTATACAAAATGGGTGGATTACCAATTATTCCAGCTGGAACGGGCACATTCAATCTTGCTTTAGGGATGAATCTGGTCTTTAATTACCCATCGGCTGAATCCATTGCTGCCAAAAACAAACAAAAAATGGATGATAGGTTTGGGTGTCCAAGTTGTGATGATAGAATTCCGTCTAAAAATATTAAAAAACGCTCAAAAGCATATTCCAAGAAACAAGAAATTCCAACCTACAGCCGAAAAACAGAACCGATAGTAGGTCCTATGTATGGAAGATAAACAACTAAAAATAAACTTAACTCAATAAATGTATGAAAAAAAAATCCTTTAAAGCAATTGTGGCTGTCGTTTGCGGACTGTCACTTATGCTCAATTCATGTGTCAGCGACTTGGATATTTCCAACCTGAACTCTAGTATTGGCATCGATCAGTCGCTCGTCATGCCAATAGGTACATCAACCTTGACGTTGAAAGATATTTTAACTCAGTTTAAAACTGCTGGAATTTATGCTCCAGATGGAAGTAGTGAAATCTATTTTACTCTGTTAGATTCTGTTCCAGATTATAATATGTCGTTTAAGTTTGCAGATTATACGGTGCCGTTTAGCATAACTCAAATTGTACCTGCCGTACCAGGTGGTGTAATACCTGCAGGTAGTGACATTCCAATCACTGTTCCTGGCAATTTGGATTTAGGCGTCAATAAAGGTCCAGGTACACAGAGCGTAGATTCTCTTATTGCAAATTATGCAGATTTAGAAGTTTCCATCGATGCGTCCAATGATTTGAAAGGTATACCACCATCGGACGTTACCGTAGATCTGGATTTTGGAAATCGAATTGTAGATAGTAAATACAAAAAAGTAATACTAAGTTTTCAACCTGCTACTTGGGGTGGAACTAAAATTGTTAAACTACCTGCATTTATTCTTTATGGACTAGCTGGTGGAACTTCTGGCGCTAGAACTAATACTTTACCTTTCACGTTTAATGTAAAAGTAAAAAGGCAAGGTTTTAATATTCCTATTAGTCCTTCTACTTTTGTAAAATTGAATGTTAAATTTAAAGATATTGATTATTCCAAAGTGTATGGCGATTTCGACCCATCAGCTATGGGTGATTTCAAGGGACAGATTGCACCTGAGTTAGAGAAACTATTGCCAAATTCATTTTTGTGTTTCCAGGATCCAACTTTTACCATTCACCTTGAAAGTAACATTGGAGCAAATGTTTTGCTGAATCTAGATTCTATTAGATCTTTGAATACGGGAGTCAATGGTGATAATTTAACGAATTTAAAATTTTGTAGCTTCAAAGATTCTAATGGTAAAACTAGCACCAAGACATCCAAATCATTCAAAGGACCTTTGACTGAGGTAAAATTAGATAAAGATTGGGTCAAAGATTCTATCGTTATTAACAGAGCTAATGGAAGAACGGATTTGCTCTTTGATAGTGTATATAAACCCGTTGCTGGCCAGCTTCTTTATCCCGACTGGTTGCAATACAAGATTAACTTTTCCAAAGACCCAAGTAGCAACAGGACAGTCAATTTTATCACTAAAGATGCTCGACTAAAAATCAGAATTGAAACAAAAATACCACTCAATTTCAAGTCAAGTAGTTATTTTAGTTTGTCGGATACGATTGATAATGTTAGTCAAAGCATTGGTTCTTCTTTAGATATACCTGAAAAATATGGCAAAGAAGCTAAATTAATTTTTTCATTCAAGAATGGTTTACCTACTAGAGCGTTAGTTTCATTAAGATTATTAAATGAAAAGGGTGAGCAAATTAATAATTTTGTGTACACGGATGGAAAAACTTATTCTGCTGATGATTTTAAAGGAACCTTTGATCCTCGTACATCAAAAACATTAGTTCAGGGGGTTAATTTTCCACTCTATCTGAATGCACCCAAAGTAGATGCTAATGGTAATTTTGTAAATCTGGTTCCACAGCAGGCCGTTGTTACACTTACAAATAGTGGTATTAAAGCCCTTAAAATGACCAAAAAGTTGATCTTTGATGTCACTGTTAATGGAAAAACAGATGATGGTGCTCCCAAGGATGGAAAATCAACTTTCCCAATGCATTTTTCTCAACAAAACTCATTCAGTGTGAAAATGGGACTTTATGTGAAGGGTAATGGTTCGTCCATTGTAAGTAGTTCAAAATAATATAATTAGTAAAACTTAAGACTCAATCAATGAAGATAATATATAGATTATTCGTGCTAATTGTATTCCTGACTGGATTTACAATAATGTCTCAAGCACAACAGGTCAACTCAATGTATTTTATTGAGAATTCACCTATGAGACACACCTTAAACCCTGCTTTTCAGCCAATGTGTAGTTTCTATATTGGTGTGCCAGGTGCATCAAATTTTCTTTTTAGTACAGAATTTTCACCATGGACAGCCAAAGATCTAAGTACAAATACTAAAGCACAATTATATGATAAGCTTCCTTCCATTTCTACATTAGGTTTCAACTACAATCTAACCTTATTGAATTTTGGTTTTAGGAAGAAAAATACCTATGCTACTTTTTCTGTATCCAATAAGGGAGAGGCCTATGCTTTTCTTCCTAAAGAATACTTTCTTCTACCATTTTATGGTAACGTGAAAGATGGTGTTGATCCTATTGCAGGTCAAAGTGTATTTGATTGGAAAAACTTGGGTGCAAGAGCAAGTGTTTATACTGAAGTGGCAATTGGACTTTCAGAAGTACTTAATGAGCAGTGGACTGTCGGAGGGAAATTGAAGTTTTTGTATGGTCATGCATATATGTCAGGACTTACCGACAATTTAAATTACACTGCTTCTCCTAACGAATTTCAGTTGAACGGAACAGCTTCAGTGAAATATTCTGGACCAATTTTACCTAACCAAATTAGTTTTCTCAACCCCACAGCCCCCAACGTCTCGTTGGATAATTTGATTAAGCAATATCAAACCGGTGATTTGGTGGCTCCTACAGGTGTAGGTGGAGGGATTGACCTCGGCGCTACTTTCAAACCAGTAGAAGAATTGGTGCTTTCTGCTGCGGTGACAGATTTAGGTTTTATTCGTTGGAAAAAGAACAACCAAGTAAATACGTATTCAATTAATAATTTTCAGACCGAAGGTGCAGTATGGACTAATGGAAATGGTGCTAAAGATGTACTTGACTCTATTGGAGTAGTATTGAAAAACTCGTATAAATCATCTGAAAGTACTTCACCTTTCACTACCTACACTACAGCCAAAGTGAATGTTGGCGCAGAGTATTCATTTGCGAATAATATGCTAAGTGTGGGAGTGTTGTCAAGAACGATGTTTAGAGAAAGTGTTTACGAGGAGTTGACAGGCTCCTTCAATGTGAAGCCTATCGATTGGTTCAATATGACCGTTAGCTATTCTGCATTCAATGGTAGATTTAGTAATCTAGGCGCAGCTATTGGGTTACGCACTTGGATACTTCATTGGTTTTTAGCTGCAGATTATATTCCATTACACTATGCGAATGTACACGATGGGGCTACTGCTTTTGGTAGATATCCAGGCTATAATACAAATACTGTGAATGCAGCCATTGGTGTCAACTTTGTATTTGGAAATAATAGGGATTCGGATAAAGATGGTGTGATAGACAGGAAAGACAAATGTCCGGATACTCCTCTAGAAGTTAAAAAGAGAGTGGATAAGAAGGGTTGTCCACTTGATACTGATGGTGACGGAGTGCCTGATTATTTGGATTTGTGTGAAAATACACCTGCTGGTGTACAAGTGGATACAGTAGGTTGTCCGTTAGATGGTGATATTGATGGTGTGCCTGACTACAAAGACAAGTGCCCGAATACACCAGTTGCGTCTCGTACATTGGTTGATACCATTGGATGTTCACTTGATACGGACAAAGATGGCGTGTATGATTATTTGGACAATTGTCCTAATACTCCTCTAGGAGTGTTGGTAGATACTATAGGTTGTCCATTAGATACTGACCATGATGGTGTGGCTGATTATTTGGATAAATGTCCAGGTACGGTTGCTGAAGCAATTGGCATGGTAGATAGTATTGGTTGTCCTTTGGATACAGACCGTGATGGTGTAGCAGATTATTTGGATAAATGTCCAAATACTCCTTCATTAGCTATCGGATTTGTTGATAAACATGGATGTCCTATTGACACAGACAATGATGGTGTGCCAGATTTTATTGATAAATGTCCTAATACTCCAGTACCAGCTCGTGGCTATATAAATGAATTGGGTTGTCCTATTGATACCGATAAGGATGGTGTGCCAGATTATTTAGATAAATGTCCAAATACAGTTGAAGCTGAGATTCTGTCGGTGGATGCATCAGGATGTACCAAAGACACTGATGGAGACGGTGTAAGCGATTACTTAGATAAATGTCCGAACACTCCATTGGGAGCAAAAGGCTTTGTTGACGAGAAAGGCTGCCCACTAGATGCCGATGCGGATGGTGTAGCCGACTTCGAAGATAACTGTCCGAAAGTGCCTGGTGTAGCTTCCAACAAAGGATGTCCAGAAATCAAGAAGGAGGTTAAGAAGTTGTTCCAGAAAGCATTGCAAGGAATACAATTTGAAACTGGTAAGGCAATCATTAAGCCAACATCTTATGCTATCCTTGATCAAATTGCTAAGGTGCTGTCAGATAATCCAACCTATTTGGTTGAAGTACGTGGACATACTGATAATGTTGGTAATTCTGAATCAAATATGCAATTGTCAGACAGACGTGCGGCTGCAGTACACGATTACTTAGTAGGTAAAGGTATTTCTTTGAAACGCCTTACTTCTAAAGGTTATGGTGATACCAAACCAGTTTCAAGTAATAAGACTGCAAAAGGAAAAGCTCTTAACCGTCGAGTTGAATTTGTAGTGACATTTGAAGAGACTACCATGGAATAATTCGAGGTATTATCATGAATAAAAAGGGAGTTGTTTTGCAACTCCCTTTTTTATTTTCAAAAACATTCAATATTTTGATGGTGTTTTGAAAGTGTTTTAATAATTTTGCGCTCCTATTGGAGTTTTACATCATATTTTCAATAATAAAAAAGTATAAAGTATATGGGAAGAGCGTTTGAATATCGCAAAGCAACCAAGATGAAACGATGGGGCAACATGGCTCGTGTATTTACTAAGCTTGGGAAACAAATTACAATTGCCGTTCGTGAGGGCGGTTCGGAGCCAGACACCAATCCGCGTTTACGTGTTTTGATACAGCAATCGAAGAAGGAAAACATGCCCAAAGACAATGTAGAGCGTGCTATTAAAAAAGCGATGGCAAAAGACGAGGCTGATTACAAAGAAATAGTGTATGAGGGCTATGGACCAAATGGAATTGCGATTGTAATAGAAACAGCCACCGACAATCCAACACGTACAGTGGCTAATGTTCGAAGCTATTTGACACGTCATGGCGGATCATTAGGCACGTCGGGTTGTTTGCAGTTTTTGTTTGATCATAAGTGTGTTTTTAAAATTGCTCCCAAAGATGGTGTTTCATTAGAGGATTTAGAATTGGAGTTAATTGATTTTGGGGTGGATGAATTGGTGGAAGATGACGATTCAATAGTGCTGTATGGTGAGTTTCAGTCTTATTCTTCTATTCAGAGGTATTTGGAGGAAAATGGATTCGAAATTTTCAGTGCCGAGTTTGAAAGAATTCCGAATGATTTCAAGGAACTGACTGAAGAACAAAAAGCGCAAGTAAACAAACTTTTAGATAAGATAGAAGAAGACGACGATGTTCAAAACGTATTTCACAACATGGCAGAATAATCACTTGCTAGCCTATACTACACGAATCGCCATAAATTGATTTTTTTGGCGATTCGTGTTTTATCAGTGTAATGGGTGTAGTCTAATACTGTTCTTTGTCGTTAGGAAAATTGCCAGTTTTTACATCCGACACATAATGACTAATAGCATCGTTCATAATTTCTTGAAGGTTGGCGTAGCGTCGAAGGAATCTTGGTGAAAAATCCTGGGTAAGTCCTAGCATATCATGAATTACCAGCACTTGACCGTCTACATCTCCTCCAGCACCAATGCCAATGACGGGGATAGTCAATTCAGAAGCAACTTGTTTCGCCAATTTTGCAGGTATTTTTTCAAGCACTATGGCAAAACAACCTGCTTCTTCGAGCAGATGTGCATCTTTTACCAATTTGTCTGCTTCACTTTGTTCTTGAGCACGCACCGAATAGGATCCAAATTTGTTGATAGACTGTGGCATAAGTCCTAGATGACCCATCACTGGAATACCAGCACTCAAAATTCTTTTTACAGACTCAAGCACTTCTTCGCCACCTTCCACTTTTAAGCAGTCGCCATGTGTTTCTTTCATGATTCGAATAGCAGATGCAAGCGCCTCTCTTGAATTGCCCTGATAGGTTCCAAATGGCATATCTACAACTACCATTGCTCGTTTTGCACCCCGAACTACCGATTTAGCTAGAAAAATCATTTGATCCAAAGTAATGGGTAAGGTGGTGACATTTCCACACATCACGTTCGACGCTGAATCACCCACCAGGATAATATCCACTCCTGCATTATCCACAATAGTTCCCATGGTAAAATCATAAGCAGTTAGCATGCTTATCTTTTCACCCCTTCGTTTCATCTCTAGAAGTCTTTGAGTTGTAACCTTTCTTAAATTCTCACCATGTATAGACATACCCACCTTGATTTATAATGAAATGCAAAGATAAAGATTATATTTTTTCTGCTGAGCAATTTTTTATTTTATTTGTCGTTATGTGATAGGTCTGTTTTGATTGTTTTCAATACAATCGTTTGGAGAATATTGACCGAATATTGACTGAATTTCGGATTAATTATCCATTTTTTTGAGCTATATTTGCATTCTTATTTCAGTTGCAACTTGTATGGCATTATTATTCTATTTACTATAGATATTATATTAATTTTTAGACTTTTTTTATAGTTTATCAGGATACTACAAATATTGATTTCGATTTGTTTGAGCAACTCTTAGTTTTCTGGATGTCCTAATCAGAGTTGCAGATCTTTTGTTGTTGAATTTTCGACTGAAATAATATGGGTCAATTGTATGATTGATCTATTTTTTATTTATACTTTTTTATTATGAAGGGAAATTTAAATTTTTTAGGCACTACTGATATTTTTTCTCACATCACCAGTCTTAGTTATATTCCTCGTTGGGTAGTGCTGTTAGTTGATTTATGCATTTGTTTGTTAGCATACGTCGCATCCTATTATTTGTCTCTTCACTTGTTTTATTTAACTATTGATTCTCGCTTCTTGACTTGTTTGGAGCGTTTGGCGATAGTATTGGTTACTCAGACTACTTTTTTTTGGTTGTTTCATACCTACTCTGGCGTGTTGCGCTATTCCAGTTATGTGGATGCTATTAAACTGTTGATAGCTGTATCCTTGACTGTTATGTTTTTATCAGCAATGAACTTGGTTGGAGGGTTGATGCTTGGAGTCACACTGTTTTTCTATTCTGCATTGTTGATTTATGGAATTCTTTCATTTTTGTTGTTGTTTATTCTTCGTTTGTTTGTCAAGACTATTTTTGATTTTTTTGCACAAGATCTTGGACAAACTACCCCTGTAATGATATATGGAACTCAATCTGCTGCAATTGGGATTGCAAAAATGATTCGATCCAGTCAGGAACATAAATATAAATTAGTTGGGTTTATTGATGACGATAAAAACTCTACGCAACGCATGATAATGGGACTGAAAGTCTATTTTTTGGATGAACAAACCATTCAAAATGTGATTGTTCATAAAGCAAAAGCTATCATTGTCACTCCACTAAAAATGAATTCAATCAATCCAAAAGTAGATTTGGATGTGTTTTTGAATAATAATTTGGCTATTTTGACATCCCCTCCAATGAGTATTTGGAAAGACGATATGCCAAGTTTAAAACAAATTAAATCGATTCAAATTGAAGACTTATTGGAACGTCCTCAGATTGATATTTCTACAGAAAATATAGCCGCTCAGTTGAAGTCCACAGTTATATTGGTAACTGGTGCTGCAGGATCAATAGGTAGTGAGATAGTGAGACAGGTTGTGAAGTTTGGTCCTAAATTGATTATTCTTCTAGATCAAGCTGAGTCGCCGATGCATGTGTTGCAGTTGGAATTGGAGGAAAAGTATCCAAAGCAAAACTTTACTGCTTTTATTGGTGATGTAAGAAATAAGGAACGAATGGAGTTTATGATAGAAATGTTTCGTCCGGATTACATCTATCATGCTGCAGCCTATAAGCACGTTCCTATGATGGAAGATAATCCTGTGGAAAGTATTCAAGTGAATGTGAAGGGTACAAAAATAATGGCAGATTTGGCTTTAAAGTATGAAGTGAAACGATTTGTGATGATTTCAACCGACAAAGCTGTGAATCCTACTAATGTAATGGGAGCCTCAAAGCGTATTGCCGAGATTTATGTTCAGTCATTGTTTAATAAGATTACACAAAGTAGTGGAAATAAGACCAAATTCATTACTACTAGATTTGGTAACGTGTTGGGATCCAATGGTTCAGTAATTCCACATTTCAAAGGTCAAATTGAAAAAGGAGGTCCAGTAACTGTTACTCACCCTGATATTATTCGCTATTTTATGACCATACCAGAGGCTTGTATGTTAGTTCTAGAAGCTGGTGCAATGGGTGAGGGTGGTGAAATTTTTATATTTGACATGGGTAGTCCAGTGAAAATTGTTGATTTAGCAAAAAAGATGATTCGATTAGCGGGTTATGTGCCTGAAGTGGATATTAAAATTGAATTTACAGGATTGCGTCCTGGAGAAAAGCTTTTCGAAGAATTGCTGAACCAAAAGGAGGTAACTCAACCTACTTATCATTCGAAAATTATGATTGCCACTGTCCAACAATATGATTATGAGATAGTAAGTGATCAGATAGAAGAGCTGATTAATTACAGTGCTATGTGCAAGAACTATCTGACAGTATCTCAAATGAAAAAAATAGTACCTGAATTTCTAAGTAAAAACTCTC
>CAIUKZ010000059.1 GCA_903899865.1 uncultured Bacteroidales bacterium
TAACGCAAGCATCGCCAATACTCAACCTCAACAATGTTCCGGCTGGAAGCTATGACTTCCTACTCACTGCCACGGATGCAAATGGCTGTCACACCAACATGTTCTACTCGGCAGCCATCATAGTTACTGCTAAGCCTGTTGCTGATTTTAGTTTTGTCAAAACGGATGCTTGTACGCCTGGCATTGTGAATTTTACGAACACATCTACTATCAGCAAAGGCACCATTACCAGCTATGCCTGGGACATCAACAATGACGGCACTATAGAAGGTATAACAAAAGATTTTTCGTATAATTTCCCTGTTGCTGGCGTTTATGATGTGGCATTGACGGTGACTTCAGATAAAGGGTGTGTGTCAAGCAAAAAGATCACACAAGTGAGCTACAACCTTAACAACACGGTAAATTTCACATTTAGTAGTGGGTGTGCGGGCAGTCCTGTTACATTTACCGACAGTTCAACTCCCAATGCTACCAAGTGGTCATGGGATTTCAACAATGATGGCGTGGTGGATTCAAATCTGCAAAACCCCAACTTTACTTTTGCAACACCAGGCAACAAAACAGTTAAACTAACTGTTGAATTTACTGATGGATGCATCAAATCAACTACAAAAATGCTAGATGTTTCAAACAATACGCCTAGCTTCACTGCCGATCTTTCAGGCACTTGTCCGCCCAACTACGATGTTCAGTTTACCAGTACCTCATCTACCATTGCACCGGCTACAATTACTAGCTACGGATGGGATTTTAACAACGATGGTATCATTGACGACGTGACTGCAAACCCCAGCCATCCATTCAGCACCTTTGGAACATTTCCAGTAGGATTAACAGTAACCAACTCCATTGGATGTAGTAAAAAAGTGACACAAAATGTAGTTATTGGCGCTGCTTCAATTGATTATATGACCAACCGAACAGACGGTTGTGCTCCACTCAATATTAACTTCACTCGCCAATATACGAATGCCACTGACCCAATCGTAAGTTACAGCTGGGATTTTGGTGATCCCACAAGTGGAGCTAGCAATACTTCAACACTGGCCAATCCTAACCATGTGTATAACAATTCGGGGGAATACACCATTACATTGACGGCCGTAACGACCAGAGGATGTCTGTTGACCCAAACGAAAAAGAAATTCATCAAAGTAGGAACACCACCTGTCATCACGCTCGTGTCCTATTCGCAAGTGGATCTTTGTCAGCGTAACGCAGTGAAATTCAAGGCTACAATAACAAAAGACATCGACAAGATGGACTGGGACTTTGGCGATGCTAGCCCAATAGAAAGTCACTCGTTAGACAGTGTGCTGAAAGACTCTGCCACGCACAAATACTTGAAGGCTGGCACCATGACGGTAAAAGTAACGGCATGGTCGAGAGGATGTAAATCGATTACAGATTATATTGTCACCCCTGATGTAGTTATCAATGACCCTGTGGCAGATTTCACTCCATCATCATTATTGGAATGCACCATCCCATCAGGTGCGATCACATTTACCAATAAAACTTCGGGCAATCCACTTAATACCACTTGGGACTGGGACTTTGGCGACGGCACTGCACATGATTTGACCAAAGATCCAGTGCATACTTATGCCCAAGGAGGAGATTATAAAGTTAAACTCAGTGCTACCAACACTGTCACAGGATGTGTATCCGACAGCACCTACAATGTGTTTGTTTGTCAATCAGATCCTAAGTTTACAGTTGACAATCCTTCGCCATGCGCAGCCGATTCTATTTCGTTCACCAATCAAGTTATTCTCAATTCGTTACCAAAGCCAGGGTTTACGGTGTTTGGTTACTTATGGGATTTTGGGGACGGCAAATCGTCCACCAAGGACAACCCGAAGCACGCCTACGTTTTACCCGGAAAATACACAGTAAAACTGACAGTCACAGAAGCTCATGGAGGATGTGCAACTTTCACTCACACAGAAACGGACATGTTGACCGTCCGTGGACCGATGGTCGATTTCACAGTAGATCAAGGGCAGATATGTGCTGGATCCACTGTGAATTTCACCAACAAAACAAAACACGATCCGTCAGATACGGCCGATCCAACTAAAGATATTTTCTTATGGAACTTTGGAGATGGGCAGACATCAACGACCGAACATCCATCGCACACGTATGCAAAATCTGGCAGTTACACCGTAGTGTTGAAAGTAACTGATGAAAATGGATGCTTCAGCACCAAATCATACACCAACTCGGTAATAGTACCGGCAGTGATAGCTGGGTTTTCAACCACACGTAGCATCTATTGTGCCGACAATGCTACTCCTATCCAATTTACCAATACCGCCACAGGAACCATCACCTCCTACGACTGGGACTTAGATGGTGATGGGGTGTATGAAATTGTTGGAGGCACTGCAAGTCAAAGTAAAATATTTACTTCAGTAGGAGTTTTCAATATTAAACAAAAGGTGACGAGCAACTTGGGATGTACACACGACACCACAAAAACCATCACCATAGTAGATGGAAATGCGGGTATTAATCTTACTAATCCAGGACTTGGCTGTGCTCCTGTAGATGCACTCTTTCAAGCGAAAGACTTGCAAGCTTCAGTGGCTAGTTACACTTGGAACTTTGGCGATGGACTGAGCTCAAATCAAGCAAATCCTCAGCATCGTTACTTGAGAAGAGGAGATTACACAGTGAAACTCACCGAGGTGCTGACCGGTGGATGTACCAAAATTGACTCAATGAAGATACATGTACCCGGTGCTTATGGTGAATTTAGCTACGATGGCACGCCGGGCTGTATGCCACACACAGAGACCTTCCACATTGACAATATGCAGTCCGTGGATTCTATCAAATTGAACTTTGGCGATGGGAATAGCTATTTCCAGAAAGTAACTGCCGGAGTAACATCTGTAACAGTCAACCACACCTATACCTCAGCAGGAAGTAGTTCGCCAGTGTTGATTCTCAAAGATTCGGTGTGTGGCGATTATTCGTTTTATGATTTCAGCAAATTAATCAACACCAGTGCCGCACCTAAGCCTGGGTTTACGACAAATGCAGTGGCTGGAGAAGTGTGCTTACAGTCGTTGGTGCAGTTTACCGACACTACCAAATTGGTAGATGTGCGTTACCCTCTTTCAAACTGGGACTGGGATTTTGGTGATGGCACAGCTCATTCAACTTCAAAAAATCCAACGCATATTTACACCAAAACAGGCACTTACAATGTTACTCTAACAGTGGGCAATGGATTCATAGCAGGTGGGTGCGACACTACTGTGATACATACCATTAAGGTTAACCCATTGCCTGACGTTTCATCGACAAAAATGACACAAACTGTTATTTCATCGATAGCTGATTTGCCCATCCCACTTCAGAGCGCATTAGCAGGCACCACATTTTCATGGACTAGAACCACGCCTGCTGGAATTGTTTCATCAGCACCAACAACTGGCAATTGGGTCATTATAGGAGGAAATATTCCAAGTGCTACATTTACAAATACAACAGCAGCGCCTGTCACAGTCACCTACACAGTGACGCCCGCAGGACCTCTGCCAACCTCATGTGCAGGAGCAAGTATTAATTGCGATGTGGTAGTCAGTCCCAATGCTTTACCCATAGCTGTAACTGATAGTTATGTCACAACGCTAGACACCGAAATCAACAAGAACGTCTCTAGCAATGACACCCCAAGTACAGATGGAGGAAACAATTGGGGAGTAAAAATCAATGTCACACAAGGGAACCTAATACTGATGAGTAATGGTTCGTTTAAATACACTCCGAACAGTGGCTATGTGGGTGCTGATAGCTTTACCTATTGGATGGCCGATTTGAATGGCGACACAGTAAGTACCAAAGTCAACATCAACGTGGTAGTGCCAGATTTTATCTTTGACTCTTCGTCAGGTCAGGTGTGTAAAAATTCGCCAGTTCTGTTTACGGATAAGTCTTCCGCAGTCAATCCTACGCACGCTACTACAAGCTGGGATTGGGATTTTGGTGATGGGTCAGCTCACGCTACCGTTCAAAACCCTGTGCATGTATTTGCTAAAGAAGGAACTTTTACCATCACACTTACAGTGAGCTACAATTATGGTTCGGGCATTTGCACGGCAAGCAAATCATACCCAGTTCAAGTAAACCCAACACCAGTAGTGAGCACAACTGTGCCCACACAATCTGTGGTGACAGGGATAGCCTCTACCACCATACCATTGCAAGCATCAGTGGCAGGCACCACCTATTCGTGGACTAGAACTACACCTGCTGGAATCAACACCACTGCACCACTCAGCGCAACCGATGTGGCAGCCAATGGAGAAATAGCGAGTGCTGTTTTCAACAACACTACCAATGCACCTATCACCATCACTTACACGGTTATCCCGACTGCAGGTGCTCCTACATCATGCTTGGGTGCTGCATTGAACATTGATGTGATAGTGCTTTCCAACAAGGTGCCAAAGTCAGCCGATGACAGTGCCCAAGTATTGGAAGATCATGTGTTGAATGGCAATGTTTCACTCAATGACTCACCGAGTGTAGATGGTGGTAATGTGTGGAGTGTAGCCACTCAAGCCTCTCATGGTACTGCCGTGGTCAATGCTGATGGAACCTATATCTACACTCCAAACCTCAACTACAGTGGCAATGATAGTTTTATGTACACAATGACAGATTTGAACGGCGACAAATCATCATCCACGGTGTACATCTCGGTATTGCCCATTCCGCACATATACAAAACGGCCAGTAATGTCAAACCAAACAATGATGGAACATACACATTAATCTACACCTTGTCAGTCAATAACACTACTCCACAACCCATCGATTCGATACAAGTGACCGACAATCTGGAGGATGTATTTAAAGGTTCGGGATGCAGTTATACGGTTACACGCATAGAAGCTTCTGGAAATCTGACTGCCAACGGTCTATATGATGGCAAGTCTATCATTGCTACATTACTACCAGGTAAAACTCTAAAGCCTGGACAACGAGACTCCATCATTATTGAGTTACACCTAGATCCTCATGGCAAAAATGACTCAATAATGCTGTCCAATCAAGCCATTCTTAATTGCAGTTCGGTGGTTGGAAAGTTGAGTCTGTTTTCTGATGCCAATCTGCGAACAAGCCATGCAGAACCAACACTGTCAGTAGTTCCCAAAACATCGCTCACCATTCCTGATGCATTTTCACCCAACAAAGATGGAATCAATGAATACTTCTTTATCCAACATGATGAAACTGTAACGGTTGAAATAGAGGTATTCAATAGATGGGGCAATGCGGTGTATAAACGAACAAATTATCAGAATGACTGGGATGGAAGAGGCGAAGGAGCGTTTTTCGGTCAGGACCTCCCAAGTGGAACTTATTTCATCACCTACAAAACATACAGCATAGCCACAGGTGGCGTACTCGATTCAGGAATCAAATACATCACACTTAGACGATAAAAATCATTCACCACATTAAACTAAGATGGCAATGACAAATCAAACTAACAGAGCACATAAACTGCACATAGCAATACTAGGCTTCTTGCTTTTTATTGCCGGCAACACATACGCACAGCAGGAACCTATTTATTCGCAGTACATGTTTAACATGGCGCAGGTCAACCCAGCCTACGCCGGAAACAGGGCAGCCAATAGCATCACAGCCTTATTTCGAAAACAGTGGGTGAACGTGCCTGGCTCTCCATCCACAGGCTACCTTACGTGGGACACCCGCAACAAAGGGAGCAATGTAGGATATGGGATACAAGTATTCAATGATCATATCGGTCTTGAAAATTCATTAGGTGCGAAGGGGTTGTATTCGTTCAGAATACCTCTCAATAAGTCCTTTCTATCGTTTGGGTTAAGCGCAGGTGTGGTGAATTACAGAGTTGACTTACGCAGCGCCATGACAACAGAGGGGGGTGACCCAATGTTTCAAGAAAACGTGAACAGGATATTACCCACGGCAGGTGTCGGAGTTATCTTTGCTACGAAATCATTTTACGCTGGTCTCTCGGCACCAGCCATTCTGGAGACAAAAGTAAGTACGAATAAAGCTCCAATTACAACGTCGGCCAGCAACCACTACTTTCTGACTACAGGCTACATATTCGAACTATCAGAAGCCGTAAAATTAAAACCATCTATTATGGCAAAAGGGGTACTTGGTGCTCCCATGTCTTTTGACTACAACATGAACGTGTGGATACTAGACATGATAGGCGTCGGGGCAAGCTATCGAATGGGCGACGCCATCATTGGGATATTTGAACTTCAACTTTCTTCTGAGTTCAGGCTGGGGTATGCTTATGATTACTCCATCTCTACGATGAATACTTTCAGCAAAGGAACACATGAATTGATGTTGAGGTATGAATTTTCGCACAGCAAATCCGAACAAATCCTCTCGCCAAGATATTATTAAGTAGTTGCATTCGAATAATGACAGGTTCGAACACGGAGGCACGGAGACACGAATATATAGAATCAAGAACCAAGAATCAAGATGTTAGATGTTAGATAAAAAAATTCAACTTCATCCATTTTTAAACACTTATGATTTCAGCTGACAGACCTGAATTCAATAATCATAAAAACAATACCATTATGCAAAAAGCTAATTCACGTTGGTTTCTGATTGTTCTATTGGGAGTGGTATTACAGCTACCACTGGAAGCCCAACTATTACAAAAACCTTCCTCAAAGAAGAAAGTGAGTCTGATAACTCGGAAAATAAACCTAGCTTATCAAGAATCAAAATATTCGGTGTGTGCTGACTACATAGAATATAATTTGGAAAACCAAAAAGACAGCATCGACATCAGAGACATGAAAATCATGTTGGCCGATTGCTACTGGAAGATGCGTAAACACAGCAAAGCATTGGAGGCTTATAGAGATTTGTACCCACACAAAGAAAATCTGCCAACGCAAACCAAAATTCGGATTGCTGAACTTTATGCTCGTAATGCGGAATACGAAATTGCAGGTGAATGGCTAGACAGCATACCCGGCTACGAAGAAAAGGCAGCCGTCTATAAAAACAAAAACAGCATTGCATCCATGAGAAATGATTCGCTCAACTGGCAGGTATCATTTCTCAATATCAACACTGCCGACAGAGAATTTTCTCCCTGTGTGATCAATAAAAACCTGGTTTTCACTAGCAACAAACCATTGAAAGTGACCAAAGATGGATTTGGCTGGGATGGTAGTAATTACGCACACCTTTGGGAAGTGCAGATTTCAAGCATCTTTTCATTACCCGAGATGACAATCAATGTGGTAGAAACAAAAAAATCGAAAGAAAAGAAAAATCCCGAATTGGCAGATGTATTTGAACTGGGTGACTCCAAGCCAAGTCAGGATGCTGTAAGTCTTATGCTCAAAAAACCAGTGAGCAAAGGAGCAAAAGATGGAATAGGTAAAGTGGTGGATGGACTTAGCTCGCGTGAATTCAATGCAAGTACCACCAGCATCGACAAATCTAACCGCATCTACTTTTCAGGTAATTATCCATCAGAAGACAAACAAGGGGTGAATCGTATTTGCATCATGACAGGCACCTACAGTCCTACTGCTGGTATTAGCGACGTGAAAGTGCTGCCACTTGGCGACCCGAATGCCTACTCTGTGATGCACCCTGCCATCAGTGTAGATGGGAACACCCTCGTATTTTCATCGGACAAACCAGGTGGTAAAGGTGGATTTGACTTGTACTACACCAAACGTAAAAACGCCAAAGCAGCTTGGGATTCCATCAAAGTAATCCGCTCTCTGTCAACCAGAGGCAACGAAGTTTTTCCTACTATATCTACCAACGGAACCTTGTATTTTAGCAGCGACGCCATGCCAGGCTTGGGAGGGCTAGACATCTACCGTGTGAATCTTCAAAAAGCGATAGATGGAACTGGCAAAATTGAACATTTGGATTATCCGATGAATAGCTCGTATGATGACTTCGGATGGACACAAAAAGACAAAGATGGCAAAATGGGGTTCTTCTCATCAGACCGTCTGGACAATGACGACAACATCTATAGCTTCATTCATAACCCACTTAAACTCTATTTCACAGGCAAAATGATAGATAAAAAAGACGGAAAACCCATCGTAGGAGGAACCGTGTTTTTATACAACCTAAAAGAAGACTCCGTGTATGTGGTGAAAACCGATGCCAATGGTAGATACAGAGCCCCAATTAGTGTGTCAAGTGAAGTGGTGGTGAAAGCCATTGACAACAAGCACAAAAACGACTGCTTCAACACCACTGTCACCTATATCATCCAGCACAAAGACACACTCCAGAAAGCACCACGCGACTTTATGATGGACAATTTCAAAATTGGTTTCGTGTGGAAATTGAACACTCACTATGACTTTGACAAATATGACTTGAGACTGGCTGATGTACAAAAATTGGACACCATGGTTAAAGCCATCACCAAAGATGACGTGAAGATTCCAGTATTGGATAGTTTGGTTTCTATTTTGAAAGAATATCCTATTACCGTGGAAATAGGATCACATACCGACTCCAGAGGGACAGTAGAATATAACGACAACCTATCACTCAAACGATCAGAAGGTGTCACCAAGTATGTTACCGAACATGGCATAACACCAGACCGTGTCACATCAGCGGGATATGGCGAACGAGAATTGACCAACAACTGTGCAGATGGTGTGGACTGCACCAAAGAACAGCATCAAGCCAATAGACGAACAGAGGTGAAAGTGACAGGCTACACCAATGCTCAAAGACATGTCGTAGATACAGATGCGAGTAAATTTAAAGACGGCGATAAGATTCACCGTTCACAGTTGCCCGCTGGCTTCTTTGACGAATGTGACCCAGAGAAGGCCTTGCCATTGGA
>CAIUKZ010000060.1 GCA_903899865.1 uncultured Bacteroidales bacterium
AACGTCTCTGATTCCTAATGGAACTTCTAATTGATTACAAATTTCAGTTGAATCAGCACCTTTCAGGAAGATATCACTGATATTGACTTGTTGCATAATCATGAAATTCTGGAATTCTGGTTCATACAAATCTTCATTCTGCAAGACAGTTCCAGGCTCAATATCACCTTGGTAGAAAACAGGGAATTTAGTACCCATAATAATTTCTGGTGTTGATACAAACGCCTCTTCAAAATGCGCTGTTTTAGTGATGTTAACTGGGTAAGTCCAAGTTGAACCATTATCCTGAGAACCTACAACTAATATATCTCTAAATGGCTGTCCTTCTAACGAAGAAGCACCAAACCAATACGGATGAATACCATCATCCACAGTGGTGTCATTATCAATCACGGATGTATACGCAATCAATACCTTTTGAGGAGAACCAGGTACGATACTGATACTTGGTTGTGTTATCAATCCAATTGTGTTATAAGCCGCATCAGGAACACCAGTTGCACCTGTATAGTTTGCACCATAGTCAACACTTCCAGAAGCATCACAATCATGAACGCTATCAAAAATATCATCCACTAAGAAAGTAGTATCTGTTGTTGCTGTACCTCTGTAATAAACCAATCGTGACGTCAATGAGAAATATGAATACCCTGTTGTTGTTCCGTCTTTAATGACACGTAAAATAGGGAATGCAGCATGTACATCACCATTCGCATCTAACACCATAGAGAACGATCCATCATTTGCAAAAATCGTATCGATAGTGCCATCGTTTCCGATGTCTGTACCTAATGTTCCAGCAAAATCATAATGATCGATAGGGAAGTTCCAAATTACTTTCTTGGTCCAAGTTGCACCATTATCTGTCGATTTTAATAAGGTCAAATCAGTTCCCATATCACCAAACAAAACAGCGACATTCGATCCGTTTGCAGAAATAGCATATGAATTTCCACCGCCTCTGTAATGACCAACGCTATCAACCAATGGCATTGGGATCATGTTATCGAGCCATGTAGCTCCATTATCATTTGATCGTGCAAAGAAATATCCGTTTCTGATACCATTTGTATGAATGTTTGAATCAGAAGGACTTGCTACCACATACAACCAGTTTCCTGAAGCAGCAGAGTGAGGCCAAATCGGAGCGTTTGCATTTGATGTAGATAATGTCGTTGTTGCCCACGTTGATCCAGTTTTTTTGCTAATTGCTAGTTGATTAGCAGCAGCATTATGAGCAATATAACTCTCGTTACCTGTACCATCAAGCACAATACCACCAAATCCTGTACGTACAAAAGGTGATTCAATAGCTAATGTAGGAGCCGGGGTCCAAGTAGTACCATTGTAATGAGAATAGCCTGTTCCGCGATCTGCGAATGCAGACGTACCAGTTACATTCTGCTCAGCCGAAAATGTCCAGCTGCAACTAAGAGCACCACCTGTTCCTTGTAATACGCGACGTTGCATAGAACCATTGGTTTGCAAATCGTAGGTAGATTTACCAGTCCACTCCTTCGTGCCTAAACCACCTGAATTGAAGGATTCCCTTGTTTTTTTATTTTTATTTGATACAGTAGCAGATGAACCTGCGTAGACCTTGTCTTGAACAACCTTGGCAGATGCTTTTCCAATAATCTGATTGGGGTTTGTTACGTTTTGTGCCTGAGCGCCCATAAACGCGACAGCACCTAAAAGTAATAGGGATAATTTCTTCATGTTTTATAATTTTTTAATAGCCAAATTTAAGCGTATTTTTTCTGTATCTCCAAATAATTAACAAATTATCAAATTAAAAAATTAATGCGCAATTCGTTTACATTTGCACTATGTCCTGCGGAACAATATCAAATACGGAAGAAACGCCACGTCTTAAAAAACCAGATTGGCTTCGAGTGAAACTCCCTATCGGAGAAAGTTATAGACATGTACGTGGTTTGGTAGACAAACATAAACTTCATACCATTTGCGAAAGCGGCAATTGCCCTAATATGGGCGAATGCTGGGGAGAAGGCACGGCCACGTTTATGATCTTAGGAAATACATGTACTCGATCATGTGGTTTTTGTGCAGTTGCTACAGGCCGACCGGATCCATTGGATTGGGATGAACCTCAACGTGTAGCCGAAGCCATACACCTAATGAAAGTAAAGCATGCCGTGATCACAAGTGTCGATCGAGATGAAATCAAAGATGGTGGTTCTATCATATGGTCAAATACCATTAAGGCTATTAGGGCCTTGAACCCCGACACCACTCTTGAAACATTGATTCCAGATTTTAAAGGTGAAAAAGAAAACATACAGCGCCTGATTGATGTGGCCCCAGAAGTGATTTCACATAATATCGAAACCGTTGAACGCTTGACACGTCAGGTGAGAATACAGGCTAAATATCACCGAAGTATGGAAGTCATCCGCACCTTAAAACAAGGCGGTATGCGCACAAAAAGCGGCATCATGCTAGGTCTTGGAGAACGCAAGGAAGAAGTGATACAAACCTTGCATGATTTATTTGATAATGGCTGCGATGTGGTGACGATAGGACAATATCTTCAACCCACCGTCAAACATCTTCGAGTGGAGCGATTTGTTCATCCTGATGAATTTGCCGAATATAAGGAAATAGGTTATTCTATTGGATTAGATCATGTTGAAAGCGGACCGCTCGTTCGTTCATCCTACCACTCCGAAAAACATCTTTTCAGTGGAAGGCCTTTATAGATAAGATTTAGACAAAACACTGATCTGCGTTGTATACGTTGATCGAATCTTAAATAAATTCTATTTTTTTTCGTTACGAATTGAGTTTTAGGTACTTTTATCGCACCGTCAAAACATATGAATATGAAAAAAATCATTTCCCTTGGTATCCTTATACTTATTTTCTGCTTGTCTGTCACAGTGCAAGCGCAGGAAAATGAGAAGATTTGCAGTCAGCGCAACGATTTTTGCTTTCAGATACCACCCAATCATTTTATGTTGACCACCAATGATATTGAATCGGCCTCTGTTAGTTATAAGACAGTTGATGGCTCTTCAACCATTGAAATAGTGAATGGTAATTTGTCGGATGGCTGCGATATGCACAAACTCTACCTTATGACACTGAGTCAATGGACTACCAATAATTACAGACTAACACTTAAAAAGGAATATGCTGATTTTTTCATCGTCAGCGGCTACACAAATCAAGGCAGAGGTTTTTATCAGAAAGTGATAAAAATTGAAAACGATTATGCTAGCGCCTATCTAGAATTTCCAAAAGGAAATAAAAAATATTCTAATATCTCTCAGATGATTTTCGATTATTTTGAGAAAACAATGATCGACTAAAGCAGTCTCATTCCTCTTTTTCTATAATTAAATATTCTATTTGTATTCTTTATTGAAATTTCAGGCCGTGTGGATTACCTTTGGGCACTTGAAATTATAATATTATGACCTGGAAAGAATACTTCACCTCTTCGATTGGCAAAAAACTGGTAATGTCTCTTACCGGAATTTCCTTACTCTTATTTCTACTTGTTCATGCAACAGTGAACGGTATGATTTTTTTCGACGATAACGGAGAGACCTTCAACACCTATGCGCACTTCATGAGCCATAATTGGTTATTACGAATTATTGAAGTTGGTTTATTTGCAGGTTTAATACTTCATATTGTACAAGGTCTGATGCTAACAGCGCAAAACAACTCAAAGCGTCCAGTCAAATACGCTGTCAATCCTGGGAATGCAACTAGTGCATGGTATAGCCGCAGTATGGGCATATTGGGAAGTTTACTCTTGATATTTCTTGTGATTCATCTTTCCCATTTCTGGATACAAACAAAAGAATCCTTATATGTCACTCATCAGGAAGACAATCTTTTTGAGGAGATGAAAGAGGTGTTCAGTCAATTGTGGGTAGTGATTGTATATGCGTGTGGCGTCATTGCACTTTGTTGGCATTTGATTCACGGATTCCAAAGTGCGTTCCAAACATTAGGCATCCATAGTCCAAAATACACGCCCTTCATAAAAACGATTGGTTATGCCTATAGCCTTATCATTTGTATTGCCTTTTTAATGATGCCAATAGCTATCTATTTAGGCTGGATTCAATAATTCAAACGTTCAAAGCGCGAAGAAAAAAGTTCCGCAAAGAGCTCCGCGTTTTTTACTTAATTTCTTTGCGGTAAATAATTTAACCATGGCACTAAACAATAGAATTCCTGCTGGCGAATTGGCTCAAAAATGGAGCACATACAAAAGCACCTGCAAGCTGGTCAATCCAGCAAACAAGAGAAGCATTGATATTATCGTAGTTGGTACCGGACTAGCCGGTGCTTCAGCTGCTGCATCACTAGCCGAGCTAGGATACAATGTTAAAACATTTTGTTTTCAGGACAGCGGCCCGACGACTTGTAAATAGATTCTCTTGCGGTCACCAAAGGCTCCTACGAGAACTTCATC
>CAIUKZ010000061.1 GCA_903899865.1 uncultured Bacteroidales bacterium
GATACGAATTCGTGACTGGAGTTCAGACTGTGCTCTTCCGATCTGGCAAAATAGATGAGTAACATTCAAATTTCGAAGGAGCAGTTGGACACGGTATTAAAAATACTTCAACACAACTTAACACCAGACATCACGGTGTGGGTGTATGGTTCTAGGGCAAGCGGAACAGCCAAATTATATTCCGATCTAGACTTGGCATTAGAGCGAAATGATGGGAAAGCAATCAGTGAAGAACAAATAGTCAGTCTGATGGACGAATTTGAAGAATCGAACCTACCCTACAAAGTTGATGTAATGGATTATCTAAACGCAACGGGTATTTTCAAACAAAACGTTGACCAACAAAGGATTAAACTAATCTATTAAAAACAAAATCGCCCGACAAATAATATCGGGCGATTCTGTTTAAAAGTTGTTATAAATCAACATTTTATATTCAATTCTTTTAGCACGTTACCGATTCGTTCGTAGGTATTGATGGTGTTGGGGACTAGTGGCAGTCTCAGATTATTTTCCACAAAACCCATCAAGGCCAGCATGCTTTTAATACCCGCAGGATTGCCTTCCACAAATAGCAATTCTATCAATTCGTTAAAGTGACGGTGTATCTGACGAGCACTATCATAGTCGCCATTCAACGCCAAACGTACCATGCGGCTAAACTCTTTAGGGAAAGCATTGCCAATCACCGAAATGACGCCAACAGCACCTAAAGTTATTAATGGAAAGGTAATACCATCATCACCCGAAATCACGAAAAAGTCTTTTGGTTTGTTCTGGATAATAGCATCAATTTGAGCAAAATTGCCCGAGGCTTCTTTTATAGCACAGATATTTTTAAAGTCCTTCGCCAATCTCAAAGTGGTATCGGCTGTCATGTTTACTCCCGTGCGACTAGGTACGTTGTAAAGAACAATGGGAAGAGGCGATGCTTTGGCAATGGCTGCAAAATGCTGATAAAGTCCTTCTTGAGAAGGTTTGTTGTAAAATGGAGCCACAGAAAGTATGGTGTCAATACCCGCAAAATTAGTGGTTGAGAAACTATCAACCACTGCTTTGGTGTTGTTACCACCCACACCAAGCATGATGGGCAATCTACCATTCACTTTATCAACCACAAAACGAGTCAAATCCTGCTTTTCGATTTCGGTTAATGTAGCAGTTTCAGCTGTAGAGCCACACACAAGAAGGTAATCTGTGCCATTTTTGATTTGAAACTCTATCAATCGAGCAAGAGCATCATAATCTATCGAATCATCAGTTTTGAAAGGCGTTACAAGGGCAACACCCATTCCTGTCAGTTTGCTATTAATCATCATTAAATGAGGGAGGTTCAAATTTTGTGCAAAATTAGCTTTTTAATCGCTACTTTGTATACTTTTGAGGTAAAAAATTATTTGGTTAAACAAGAACAATTCATCCAGTTCCTCTTCAGAAGACTCAAGTGTTTGTTGGTGATTTTCCAAATCAATTATAAAGTCATATATAGGTGTGTCGGTCTTCTTGACTCCTATTTTGCATTTTGCATTAGCATAGAGTGTAAAATACTCCAACGGCATGATAGAATGAAGAGATAAATCAATCACTAAATCAAACTCATACCTTTCTAATTCACGAAAAAAAGAAGCATGTGGCTTTTTGAAAAAATCGGTATGTTCATAATTAAGCACTCTGAAATCGGGCAACAAAGCAGTGGTTATTTGCTTCTTATCAATAAATCCCCAAGCAACGACCTTCTTTCTATCCAGTTGGAGCATTTGAACGATTTTTCGAATAACGGCATTTTTTTCAGTGAAGTCACTTTCAAAAAGAAGAAACACGGTCTTTGCTTTCTTGTAACTAACAAAGCATCGTTCACGCTCATTTGAACTAGCTAATTTATGAGCTTGCCTATTGAACAAAAATGTATTAATCTTCTGAAACATATTAATTTACCTAGCTTAATTTGGAATCTATTCTTTAATCAACAATGATAAAAAATCCTCCTCATTCATTAGTTGTACACCCAATGCTTCTGCCTTTTTAAGTTTTTCGGGACCCATGTTCTCACCAGCAAGTATAAACGATGTTTTGGCAGAGACACTTGCTACATTCTTTCCCCCGTGCTGCTCTATCATGGCTTTATATTCATCGCGCGAGTGATGTCTAAATGTACCACTTATGACAATGCACTGCCCCGATAGCGATGTGCCCATGGCCTCCAACTTATCATCGGAGAGTGTCATCTGTAATCCATATTCTTTGAGGAGACGAACAGTTTTCAAATTTTCTTCATCTGAAAAATATCGCACCACGCTTTGCGCTATACGTTCACCAATTTCATCAACTTCTACCAACTGCTCATAATTTGTAGTTATTAGGTCCTCAATATTAATAAACGCAAATGCAAGTTTCTTAGCTACTGTCTCTCCTACAAATCTGATCCCTAGTGAAAACAACACTCGTTCAAACGGCACTTCTTTAGACTTTTGGACGGCCAACTGAATGTTTTGGGCTGATTTAGATCCTAATCTTTCAAGTTGCACTAGGTCACCCATTTTCAAACTGTAAATATCGGAAATTTTACTCAATAAATTGTTTTGATAGAGCAAATTTATTGTTTCGCCTCCTAAACCTTCGATGTTCATTGCCTTTCGGCCTACAAAATGTTCTATTTTACCCTTAATCTGTGGTGGACAGTGATTCTCATTTGGACAGTAATGTGCAGCTTCGCCTTCGTATCTTACCAAATTGGCACCGCACTCGGGGCATTTTTTGATAAAATTCACGGCATCTCCAATTAATATTCTGGCATCCTTGTCTACGGCTGTAATTTTTGGAATAATCTCACCCCCTTTTTCTACAAATACCATATCGCCAATGTGTAAATCTAGTGACTTGATAATGTCTGCATTATGAAGTGAAGCTCGTTTTACGGTTGTGCCCGACAATTGGACAGGATCCAAATTGGCCACAGGGGTTACAGCGCCAGTTCTACCCACTTGATAGGAAACCGAATTAAGTCTTGTCAATGCTTTTTCGGCTTGAAACTTATAGGCTACCGCCCATCGAGGTGATTTGGCTGTCAGCCCTAATGATCGTTGCTGTGTCAACGAATTTACTTTTATCACAATACCATCAGTGGCCACTGGAAGATTTTTTCGTTCCACATCCCAGTATTTTATAAAAGCCCAGACATCATCGAGTGTTTTACAAACTTTGGTTGCATCGGAGGTTTTAAAGCCCCATGTGGCTGCTTTCTGTAAATTTTCGGAATGTGATTCACATGGCAGTTTATCGCCGAGAAGGTAATAGAAATAACCATCCAATTTACGACTTGCTACAAGATTTGAATTTTGTAGCTTGAGGGTGCCCGAAGCTGCGTTACGCGGATTAGCAAAAAGGGGCTCTTCCTGAGCCTCACGCTCACGGTTCTGTTCATCAAAAACAGCCCAAGGCATTAGAATTTCGCCACGTATTTCAAACACCGAAGGAAAATCACCTTTCAATCGAAGCGGAATAGAGCGAATAGTTCGCACATTGGCAGTCACATCATCGCCTTTTTCTCCATCACCACGGGTCACTGCACGCACCAATGCTCCATGCTGGTAAGTGAGTGAAATGGATGTTCCGTCATACTTCAATTCACACACCAGTTCAAAGCCATCATTTAATGCCTTACTTACTCTATCATAAAAATCCTGAACTTCTTCTGCCGAATAAGTATTAGACAATGAAAGCATGGGGTAAATATGTGCCACCTGCTTGAATGCTGCGTTAATATCACTGCCGACACGCTGACTGGGTGAGTTTGGGTCAAAATATTCTGGGCATTGTCGTTCCAAATCCACCAATTGCTTCATCATCAAGTCATATTCAAAATCGGAAACAACGGGTGACGACAGCACATAATAATTGTAATTATGCTGCTCCAATTCTTGACGCAATAACTCTATTCTTTCTTTAATCATATTCTTAGGTAGTTTTTATAAGAATTAACTACATGAATTGACAATTTGCTCTCTACTAATCAATCCAACAATCACCACTTCCACTATTCGTATCTGATAATCTTTGCTGGCGAAATTTTTGTAATAAGGTAAGATGGTGCAATCATTAGCAACAATGACGCAAGTAAAGTACCGACATTCAGCAAAATCAAATACACCCAATCAAAACAAACAGGCACTGTAGCCACATAATATGCCTGCGGATCAAGCGGAATGGCGTGAGTAAAATATTGAATGGCACAAAGTGACAGCCCAATGACATTGCCCCATATCATCCCTTTCCCAATTAAGAAAAAGGAGTGGAACAAAAACACCTTTCGGATGGAGAAATCTGTTGCTCCAAGTGATTTGAGAATACCAATCATATTTGTTCGTTCTAAAATCAAAATCATCAATCCCGAAATCATATTAAACCCTGCTACCGAAAGCATGAGCACCAATATGACCCACACATTCATATCCAACAAGTCCAACCAACTAAAAATCTGCGGATTGAGTTGCTTGATAGTTTGTGTGACATACGCATTGCCTTGTTTATTGAAGATATTGGCTGTGGATTCATAGACTTTATCGCCCAATTGATCAATTTGGTCAAAATCATCAATCAATATCTCAAGACCGCTAAATGTGTTAATATCCCAGTTGTTGAGTGCCTGCACTTGTCGAATATCTGCCAGCACAAATAGCTTGTCATATTCAATAAAATTGGTAGAATAAATTCCCACTATTTTAAATTTTCGAGCCCTTACCTGATCCTGAATAAAGTAGGTGTAAAAGCTATCACCCAGCTTCAAATTCAACAAATCGGCCAGATATTTTGACAGTACAACTTCGTTACTAGGATCAGAACCACTTAAATTCAACAGTTTACCTTCCTGAAGATTCGACTTAAAGAAATTCCAGTCAAAACCCCCATCAATACCTTTGATTACTACCCCTTGAAACTCCGTATCAGTCTTTATAATACCTGGTTTGGTGGCAAATCGCTCAACATGTCTCACCCCCTTGATGCCATTAATCTTACGAATAAGTGAGGGATGAACCTGTATGGGGTTCATGGCGTAGGTATTATTATTATCAAAATTAGTCACTTGGATATGCCCCCCAAATCCAATGGTCTTTTTTCTAATCTCATTCTTAAAGCCTATCACTACGGCCACAGCCACAATCATCACTGCCAATCCCAGGGCTATTCCAATCGTGGCAATACGTACAGCAGGGCGAGAAATAATCTTCTTGCCCTGCTGAAAATGGATGCGTTTTGCTATAAAATATTCTAAAGACACTTTTTTAATTCACTTAATTAGTTCAATCCAAAAATCCACCCTTATTAATTGTCAATTATCAATTATCAATTATCAAATCGTTCTTCCCGGATACACTTCCAACGCCTTCTTTAGCACTAGCATGGCTTGTTTTAAATCCTCTTTATCAAGTACATAAGCTATTCTCACTTCGTCCTTGCCAAGTCCGTCAATGGTATAAAAACCTGATGCAGGTGCCATCATTACTGTTTGACCTTCGTGTTCAAAGTCGGACAACAACCACGCACAAAATTTATCAGCATCATCAATTGGCAATCGAGCCACGGTGTAAAAAGCTCCCATTGGGATGGGTGAATAAACTCCAGGAATTCTATTTAGCCCATCAATTAAAAATTTTCTGCGCTCAACATATTCATTGTACATTTCCAACATATAATCTGCAGGAGTACTCATGGCAGCCTCAGCAGCAATTTGTCCCAAAAGTGGCGGACTCAAGCGTGCTTGGCAAAACTTCATCACATTCTTACGCACTTCCTTGTTTTTACATACAATGGTTCCAACCCGTATGCCAGTCATGCTATAACGCTTTGACACCGAATCAATCAACACCACATTTTCTTCAATTCCATCTAAGTGAAACGCCGAGATATAGGGAGCACCAGTATAACAAAACTCACGATAGACCTCATCCGAAAACAAGTATAAATCATACTTCTTTACCAAATCGCGAATCTTGTTCATTTCTGCACGGGTATATAAATAGCCAGTTGGATTATTCGGATTGCAGATAAGTATTCCTTTGGTCTTTGACGTGATAAGCTCTTCAAATTTCTCGATGGCTGGCAACGAAAATCCATCCTCGATAGATGACACCACTGGGCGTACTATCGCACCAGCACCAATGGCAAAGGCGGTGTAGTTGGCATAGGCTGGTTCGGGCACAATGATTTCATCACCTGGATCAAGGCAACTCATAAATGCAAAGTTGACCGCTTCTGACCCACCAGTTGTCACGATAATATCATCCTCGGTAACATCAATATTGAAGGTGTGGTAATAGGCAGCCAGTTTGGATTTCAAACTTCTGATGCCATCACTCGGACTATATTCTAAGACAGTCCTATCAATGTTTCTTATGGCTTGAAGAGCAACTTCCGGTGTTTTCAAATCGGGTTGACCGATATTGAGATGGTACACTTTGATACCCCGAGCTTTCGCTTTGTCAGACAGAGGTACTAATTTACGAATTGGTGATTCGGGCATTAATTGCCCACGTTGTGATGTGTGTGGCATTTTATTGTGTTAACAGTGTACTGATGGCAGTAAAGTGAAGTTATTACATAATAGAAAACATATACAATTATATAGTAGTTAATTACGGTAAAAGCAACAGACTATTATATTTCCAAAAATAACATAAAAAACTGACCAACATTTATTTTAAAACAGAACGCAAATATAATGAAAATCAACCAATAAAAAAACGAACACATGACAGCACTCATTAATGTTATTTAAAATCTACAATCAGTTTGAGATTAAACATTCTATTTGTCAAATAATTAGGCACAGCCATTTGCTGAGTAGCATCAATTTGAGTCACCCAATAATGAGAATTGACATTGGTAAAGTCTAATAAGTTAAAAATCTCAGCATTCAACCATATACTTTTGACATGTTTGAAAAAAGGTTTATTCAATAATTTATCACCTCCACTGGCTAGCACTCTTGAGGCACCAATATCCACACGTTTGTAAGGTTGTGTTCGAAAAGAATTCTGAGATTTAAGGTCGCGTGGTGGTCCAAATGGCAATCCATCTGACAACACCATTTTCAAATGAAGTTTATAATTGGGATTATTGGGCAAGTAGTCTTGAAAAAGCACAGAAACTACAAACCGCTGCTCGCTAGATGTAGGGTACCAACCTCGATGGGATTTGGTAGCTACTACTTGATTATCAACATATTTGTAGTAGGTAAACAAGTCATTATCAAGCTTCATTTTGGATTGCATCAAAGACAAATTGATCCATGAGTCGGCTCCGGGCAGAAACTCACCATATAATTTGAAATCCACCCCTGCTGTGTAGGTCTTGGCGTCGTTAAGACCTGAATAGCGCACCTGAACATTGTCCACTGTGTATGAAATCATCCTATCTGCCAATTTGAGATAAACTTCTGTGGTAAACTTCAATGCTCTTCCAAAAGTCTTGAAATAATAGTCGCCACCCAATACAAAATGTAGGGAGCGTGGAGATTTAATGTTATTGTTCAAATGTACATTTACATTGCCTAGCCCATCGGTGACTGTATCTCTAATTTCTTTGTAGAAAGGTGCTTGATAATAAAGTCCTGTGGCAAATCTGAAACTAAAATCTTTTTTCCAATGTGGCAACAAAGCCACCGAGAGACGAGGACTGAGTAGCAATTCATTATTAAAACTCCAATGGTTTGCACGCATACCGCCAGTAAATAAAACAGAACTGGCCTCCATGTTCCATTTGTAGCTTTCTTGAAAAAATGCAGAAGTGCGCCATGACATCAGTTTTTCATTTGATTTTAAATTGTAAAACATTTCCAACCGTGAGGAAGTTGGCAGTGAATAGCCTACCGAATCACGCCATTCCCATTCCCCAATATTATCAATTATCCGTTCGTTTTGCAATGTGACACCCCATTTCATCTTATGTTGTCCAAAACTGTAATCACCAAGGTGGGAGATGTTGCTCACAGTAGCATTGAGCAAATTGCGAGCATGCTGATGATACTTACCCACACCAATAAGTTTTCCTTCTTTCTCTACGTTACTGTTATTTCCAATAGATTCATTGAGAACATAATCACCAAGAATATCATAATTAACACTTTCATTGGAATTAAACACAGAACTAAGCAACCGTAAGTTGAGACCTTTATGGGGTTGAAAGTCCCATGATAAGGAGCCAAAAGCTGTTAAAAACAAATCCTTTTCTTGACCTTCGAAAAACACACGAAGGTTGACAACTTCTGTTGTTGTACCAAAAGTAGTTTGCCTAGTTTGAGGAGTAAACTGATATGAGTTTTGTGATACATTACCCAAGAAGGACAGCTTACTTTTAGGTGATAGTTGATAGCAAAGGTTAGTCTGATAATCAAAAAAATGTGGTTTGTACTCTCCTTGGGTATCGAGTGTTCCCATCAAATAGCCATTGGTTTTGTACCTAAACCCATGCATTTGAGTAAACTTATCATTGGAAGTACCCACAAATGCAGTTGCCCCGAGAAAACTGGCAGAGACAGTAGATTCAAACTTCTCTGGTCTTTTATACTGAATATCAAGCACAGAGGACATTTTATCTCCATATTGAGCATCAAATCCACCCGACGAAAATGAAACATTTCTCACCATGTCAGGATTAATAAAACTGAGTCCCTCTTGCTGTCCCGACCTTACAAGCAATGGCCTATACAACTCTATACCATTGACATAAACCATGTTTTCATCAAAATTTCCTCCCCTCACATTGTACTGCGAACTGAGCTCATTGCTAGAACTCACACCTGCAAAGGTCATCAACATCGACTCTATACCACCCGCTGCATTGGGCAACAGTTTCACTTTGGAGGCATCCATCATGTCCAACGTGGAGGTTTGAATTTTCTGCCCGATAACATTCACTTCCGACAATTGTTTGGATGTTCGTTTTAGCACAAATGACAGTTCGATACTGGATTGATTAGAATGGATAGTACGTCTTTCTGTCTTATAACCTACTTGCGAAAACAGCAGAGTGGAAGAATCTTTTATCTCTACCTTAAAATCATAATATCCTTGTAAATTTGTGCTTGTCCCAAACCTTCCATTTTCCAATGCTACATTTACCAACTCTAATCCTCTCTTATTTTCATCATACACATAGCCATATACGCGCACTTTGTGCTGTGCCACCAATGACAGACTAAAGCCTAATAACAAAATAAAAAGTATATATTTATATTTCATAGATAAAACTGACTGAACCTAACTGAGGCTTTAACGAACAATCAAATTGATTATTTTGAGATTCGAACAAAAAGGATACAAAGTTATGGATAATAAAGATACTGACAACCATTTATCGGATAGGATTACTGACTCATTACCAATCTTAGACCGATGTTGTCTGATTTACTGAATGGGCTATTTAAGTCTCTGAACGCTACCCGGCAGTTGCGCGATGTGCGGTACCAACTACCGCCACGACTCACTTTATAAACTCCTATTAACGGCCCATCAGGATTATAAAGTGGCATATCAGGATAACTATCATACCAATCCGAACACCATTCGGACACATTACCACTCATATCATAAAGCCCATTAGCATTGGGCATTTTCATTCCTACCTTATGCGTTTTTTTTCGCGAGTTAGCATCAAACCAAGCATAGTCGCTCAATCCAAAATCATCATTTATGCCTGCCCAAGTTGTTTGAAGTTTTCCCTGTGGGGCTGTTGAAGCAGCATACTCCCATTCAGCCTCCGTAGGTAGCCTATATTTTTTCCCCGTAAGTTTGTTGAGAGTTTGAATAAACTGTTGAGCTTTCTCCCAAGTGATGTTTTCCACTGGCAATTGACTGCTGCCTGTAAAAGTGCTTGGGTTTTCCCCCATCACTGCTTCCCATAGCTCCTGAGTGACTTCTTTTGAGCAGATATAAAAGCTATTCAACGAGACTGTATGTACAGGTTTTTCGGCACTTTCGCCACTCTCACTTCCCATCTGAAACACACCTCCACGTAGTGCAACCATATCAAAAGTACAAGTTTTGACAGTATCAACAAATGAATGAAACACTTGATTTACTTTAAATTGAAAGCTAGTCTCACCGCCCGATGGTGGCAAAAACACCAGTCGCTCGCTTTCTGCACCCGCCTTTTCAATTCTGACAGTGTGACCACCAAATAACAACTTACCTTTGAATGGAGTCTTACCCTTATACACCCCATCTATATAAATATTTGCTGCCGATGGAACAGATAAAATACTGACAGGTCTTCCATTCATCAACTTAGCATTAAGGACAGTAGTTTTATTGGCCAAAACAGTAACCTTCTCGTTGTAAGGAGCATAACCCAATATGGAAAGCTCTACATTATAGTTGCCCACCCGCATGGTTTCAAGCAATGCAGGTGTTTGGCACACCGGCTTACCATCAATTTTCACGATGGCTTGAGTGGGATTGCTGGTAACCTTCAACATACCTTTCACATTGGTAGGACGCAACACTACACTAACCTGCTGACCAGCATCTAAGTTTATGACCTCTGTGTCTGATATTGCATCATTCAATGCCTGAAATGTGTACTTTCCAGGCTTGAGTTTACCTTTCCAATATCCATTGGATTTGAAATAATCGTTGATGTAAATTGGTGCTTTGGGTTCGGTATTGACAGTTACATCAGCAAAATTTGGACTCATTTCTATCATCAGCGAACGTGTTTCTGCGGATGACAATGTAATTTTCTTATTTTCAGCCTCATACATATACTTTCTCACTTCAATCAAATGAGTGCCTACTGAAAGTTTATCGATGGTACAAGGGGTTTGTTTACCTGTCTTTTTTCCATCTACGTACACTTGGGCACCCGTCACAGGGGATGTGTTGAGAAGTAAGGTAGCACTGTTGGGTTTTAAATGAATGGATAGCTGTTTTAGCTCATTCTCACTAAGTGTTACTATCCCTGACTCGTTCAAATAGCCATTTGACTTGAGCTTCCACACACATTTACCCGAAGGATGATGAATGGACAAAGGGGTGTGTCCCTCCAAAATGGAATTAATAAATACTGATGCACCAGCAGGAATGGAGGTGATTGACAGATTAGGTGATTTCGAGGGGCTTGAATTGATTAAAACTGGGTCTGCGGTGTCATCAATGCGCATTTCATAACTTCCATTCCGTTGCAGATTGAAAGGTAACAGGTATTCAAAATCAACATTTTGCTTTAGAAATCTGAAATTAAGACTACGGGTTGTGGGGTTTACAATCAGACAATAAGCCTGACTGTCAATGGGGAACTTATCCAACAAGTCAGAATCTGAATAACACAAAAAACGCTCCATATTGCTTTCAAGTAATATGGATGCATAATGTTTTGAGAACAAATCTTTCCGTTGTTTTAGCAGGGTGGCAATAGAATCATTTTCGAGTTTACGGAAATATTTTACCTCTATCTTTGGATAAAGAACAGACACCAACAAGAAGAGGAAAAAGAGTAGATTGACAAATCTTTTCATTTTTGGGGAGTGGGAAAACCATCACTTTTCAAGGAACAACGATTGAATTGCCAGTACATGCCACTCGAAATCCTAGTATAGAATATCGGTGATCTGGTTCTTCAAAATCTCTATTTGCAGTCCGCAGGTTGGAAGCATCATTATTCCAACAGCCACCTCTTCTTACTCTTCGTGTTCCAGAATCTGGTCCGGTAGGATTTTTTTGAACAGTTTCAAGGTATCGACCATAATAATCCGCACACCACTCCCACACATTGCCAGTCATATCATAAAGTCCAAATGCATTGGGTGTCTTAGCTCCTACAGCTTTGGTGTTGTTATTATTAGGCCCTTCTGAGTTAGATCTATACCAACAGTATTTTGACAATTCGTTATCTTTGTCTGTTCCCGAAAATTTATTTCCAGTAAAAGTTCCACTTCTGGCTGCATATTCCCACTCTGCTTCGGTGGGAAGCCTATAAGATTTACCAGTCACACTACTCAACCATTTACAATATGCTTTGGCATCATTCCAACTAATGTGCACCACGGGATGATTGCTCTCTGAAGCTGGTCGAGGCTTACCAACAGCATTGTATCGCCAGTTTACACCTGGCGTAAGCACCCATTGGTTTCCATCAGGCCATGGCCAAATATAACTCCCATTGTTTTCTTCTGCTTCTGTTTTGTAGCCTGTGGCATCTACAAATGCTTTGAATTGAGCTACAGTCACCTCTGTTCTCCCAATACTATAATCAGACAGTAACACCGTGTGAACAGGACTTTCGTCACTAATACCTTCATCAGAGCCCATCTTAAAAACACCTGATTTGATAGCCACCATCTCAAAGCTAACATTGTTGGCATTCACTTTATATATTTGTGGTTTAGGAATGGGTGGGTAGGTAGTGATTTTTTCGGTAGATAAGACCATTTCATATACACCCCCAGGTTGAATGGCAGTTGGAAAAGCATAGTTGGAAATCACTCCAAGGCGTTCATGAAGTATGGTTAATCGTTTGAGGGAAGCGGGTAGATACAACCAATATCCATTCTCTTTGTGTACAAAAGTTATTAATTCTCCTTCAGCATCCCATCTGAATCCTGTCTGGTCTGTAATCACTTTGACTAATGCCGCCACATTGCCATGTGCATCTTTACGTTGATCGTGTGGAGCGGTGGAAAGCACATCCGAAGTGCGCTTGAAGGTTTTTACACTCAAATCGGCCTTTAAATCAACAATACTTTGTAACGCAAATGCAACAATCACTATGTGCTTTAGCTTGTTCATACATCAATAAGTGTTAATTAATTAGTGAGTTTTTTAGTGCTCAAAGTGAGTTTGTCGATACAATTTAAAGAATCCAAGACGGACAAATTTAATGATAATTATTGAGAACTGTTAATATTCCTTGAAAAAACAACAAATTTAGTTACAAACTATCCGCATTATTTCATCATTACACACATTTCTCATCGTGGTATTTACCCAATTCTATTGTTTATACCGTTTGCACAAACAACGGCATTAACAACAGTAGACATAAAAATGACTTTGGGTCATTTTATGTGTACTGTTGATATTACATGCTGTCAGTAAATTTATTCATCACATTGAAAGTACCTTTTTTGATTTGAAACACAGTCCACTTATTACCTGCATGAAAGGGTGGAACTTTATAGGTATAAGCCAATTCATTATTCACATACACTCTCACCACCGCCCTGGAATAGGACATAGCCAGCGAACGCTTTGAATACTGATGGGAGAAATCATGAACATAACAATAATACACCGCATTGTTATCCAGTCTATTCAATGTGATGGTTTCGGGTCCGTAGCCATGAAAGTCATCTTTCACCAAAAGTGCTACTTCACCTGAAACTATTTTTGGATTACGAAAGTTTAGATGGTAGCCATTTGTTTTCAACAGATGTAAATCTAAATCTGCTGGTGATTTTTCCCAATCGAGTACAAAAAATATAATATTGCTCGACGAGAGCGGACAAACAGAAAAGTGATTGGCAACAGCTGTTGTTCCTATTATTTCAAAATCATAGTTTGCACTAACATACCCATCCTTTGAGAAAGAAAAGCTGTACTTACCACCTACAGGTTTATGAATGTAAACTTTACCCAAAGAGTCTGTAGTGAAATCTCCAAATCGATCGATTGAAACTTTGGCATTTATTATCGCATTTCCTTTTCTTGCATCTACAAATTTCAAAAAACATTTAAAATCATTCTCTGATTTTTTTTTCAACTGAGCTACTGACTTAGATTTTTGAGCATACAAATAATTTTCCAAAGGTAGGAAGCAAAAAAAACACACAGTTATGAATATGAATATGCGAGTCATTACAAAGCAAGTTGTGAAAGAATAAACTATTTCGAAGGAAAGATACAACTTCCATAGCAAATATTCAAGTCTTTATCTCTAATTTTCTCCACACCTGTAGCTATTGGGATTAGAAAATAATCATTCAACCGTAAAAATGAAGGTTCTAACAGGGATGTGTGTAAGTAATTATCACCTTATTTTGAACCAATAGATGCATATCAAACGCAATCATGCCTTTCTAAATACGCCAACAACTCACTGATGGTTGTAAGTAGCAATCCATCAACCTCCCAATGGGCTTCACACACTTTTATACTCACATCCGCCTCATCCACCACCATGTATCCACCGCGAGCTAACGCTCTAAGTGTCCAATACATTCTAGTCTTATCGCCTGTAACTTTAACCTTTTTTACCAAGGGATAGTTCATTGAAAAGTTGCCATTGGATGCATTAAAATAAAAGGCGTTGCTTTCGAACACCCTATTAAAACTGCCATTAAACACCAAATCCTCAGGCACACCACACTCTACACCTTTATCCTCACTTATTAGCCAGATTTTGTCTGCTGCCTGCAACGCCAAATCCAATTCGTGTGTGGACATCAAAATGGCCTTGTTGGTAGTGTGAGCTAATCGGTGCAAAAGAAGCATTATTTCCACCCTATTGGGCAAATCTAAATGTGCAGTCGGCTCATCGAGCAACACTATTGGAGTGTCTTGAGCAAAAGCTTTCGCTATCATGGCACGCTGGCGCTCACCATCAGACAATTCCGTCAACAAACAGTCAGCTTTATGTTCTAAGTGAACCATTGCCAACACTCTAATTATCACTTGTTCATCTTCTTCATTCAGTCGACCCCACCACGCCGAATAAGGGTGTCGACCCAGTGCAACAATGTCACGGACAGTAGCATTCTCCACCTCCACCCTGTCTGTGAGCACAAGTGCTATGAGCAAAGCCTTTTGTTGTTCAGAAATGTGGTGCAAAGGATTACCATCAATTTGGATGCTCCCATGAACACTTTTTTGCAATCCAGCCAAAGTTCGCAACAAGGTAGATTTACCTGTCCCATTTGGGCCGATTAGACAGACCAACTCCCCGGAACGAAGCTGCAGCTCCAATGACGACTGAATAATCTGTGGCTTTCCTTTTTTGAAATAACCGATTGCTAGTTGATCCGTGGTAAGAATTGACATATCGTTTAGTTTCTCTTTATGATAATCCAAATAATGATTGGTGCACCAAACAAAGCACTAACCGAATTGATGGGTAATACATACGCTGGGAGCTGGGACACTATATCGCAGAGTAATATCAACGAAGCACCACACATAATGCAAGCAGGAATCAACACCTTGTGCAACGAGGTCTTAAACAGTCCTCTCGAAATATGCGGAATGGCTACACCCACAAAAGCTATTGGCCCAGCGAATGCAGTGACACTACCTGCCAATATTCCTGTTAGAAACACTATCAAAAAACGAACTTGAACAATGGAAATGCCCAACCCACGTGCATAGTTTTCACCAAGTAGTAGCCCGTCTAATCGTTTCTGCAAAAGCAAAGATGCACCCAAACCAAACCAGCCACTGGGTAGCAGGACTTGCATATATGTCCACGGAACTGCACTCAAACTCCCGAAAGTCCACATTTGAAACAATTTCACCGCATCTGGTTTGCTGAAGTTTTGAATCACATTCACCACCGAACTTGCCATGGTTCCAAACATGATCCCGATAATCAACAGTGAAACAGCATTGCGGA
>CAIUKZ010000062.1 GCA_903899865.1 uncultured Bacteroidales bacterium
ACACTTTAAGTTATCCGACAGAAACATATTTAATTAGTAATAGCTTGAACTTTGAATCAAATCCTTTGGGAATGATTTTGATTTTATTAGTGAACATCCCATTTTTATCATTAATATTTTACTCTTTTTACTTTTATTTCAAATACGACAGATACAGTAAATCAGGTATCTATTTATTAATATTCAATTGGATTTATGTTCATATTTATTTTTACAAAGTGATATGGAAAAGGAAAAGAGAATTAGTCAACAGTTTTGAACATGAACAAGTTCTAGGAAATAAAATAGTTATCGAGACTGAAGAGGAAGAAGATTTTGACTTCAAGACTAACTAAAAACCAAACGATTAGCAGCTAATCCTTATCCTTTCTGCAGTCAGTACGACCTAGCATCTTAGCCCTCGTGCATACCCAGTTAAAAAGATATAACTAAAAATCAATGCCCTACGACCCCGCCAAACACCACCGCCGTAGCATCCGCCTGAAAGGGTATTGGTCCAATGATTCATTAAAACTGAATTAATCATGGGAGGTTGCAAAAAACGGACACAGGTGTGTTTTTGTGATTGTATAATATTTTTCGATTATACTCCCCGAATTCTTATGATAATTTTCGATTATAGTCGTAAAATATTATGAATGTGTGGTTTTTGACTTTCGAGAATAAGTATGAAGAAGTTTTGTTCAAGTAGTTTTACGTCGGCAAATAGTCAAATGTTAGATGTATGAACTCTCACCCATTTTCCCCATCAATTCCGCTCAGCACAGCTTTTTCAGTTCGCTCAAAAAGTGTAGCGAAGTCACATTCTTTGACAGCGATGGGAGTGTGCACCGTGTAGCGAAGCCGGTTGGCTATTCCCAATGGAAATCCACCGTATTGAAACACTTTCCAAGAATCATTGATGCTTATTGGTACTACATAAGCATCTGGTGCATACTTACATAGTATCTTTAATCCATTCGGAGCAAATACTTTTGGCTTTCCATCTTTTGTGCGAGTGCCTTCTGGGAAAATGACCACCGAACGGCAGTTGCCCTGAATGTACTCACCCATTTGCTTCAATGCTGGCAGTGCTTGCTTTGGGTCGTTGCGGTCTATCATCACCGAACCTCCATGTCTTACATTGTACGACACGCTAGGTATTCCCTTTCCTAACTCTATTTTACTCACATATTTTGGATGAAACTTGGTAAGGAACCAACCCAGTCCAATGATGTCAAACAACCCCTGATGATTGGCTACGATAATCAAGGGTTTGCCAGTTGGTATTAGCTCCCTGTTTTCTATCCTAAAGTCAGTCAGTAGTGTGTATAGTGTAGAGATTAGAAACCCATTGAGTATATCCACACTCTTTTTATGTGCCTGATATCCAAATACATTCAAACATATCCATTGTATGGGATGGAAAAGGCAGATGGATACAAAAAACCATAAATAAGCGAGGATGGAAAACGGGATGGCGAAGATTTTTCTCATGGCAATTAAAATTATTAGCAAATGTAATATTTTCTTTGAAATTGATAAAAAGATAAGGCGAAATAATGTTGCGCTATGTTGTTTGAATAAGTTCTTCTTTCCAAAATAACTTTGAACGTATAATTGACATCAATTCGGGCCTTATTTGGTAATATGCTTTTTTGACCGTGTGAAAGTCTGTATTAAAACTTTGACACACCGTCATTGCTGGTACTGCCGTAAGTCTAAAAGTGGATCTATTTTTTTTAGCCAAAATGGGCTGACCCCAATTATAGAGAGTCAGCCCATTTTAATTTTATACAGCAATCAATTATCTTTCTTCGTACTGTTTTTTGTAGTAATTTTGATAGCCACCGTTGGTGATATTATCCATCCACTCTTGGTTGGCAAGGTACCAATCCACAGTTTTCTCCAAACCCTCTTCAAACTGAAGTGATGGCTTCCATCCTAGTTCGCGTTGAAGTTTTGATGAGTCAATGGCATAGCGCATATCGTGTCCTGCTCGGTCTTTTACAAACGTAATTAATTTGGCTGATTCACCTTGCTCACGTCCCAATTTTCTATCCATTATTTCACATAATGTACGAATCAAGTCGATATTGGTCCATTCATTATTGCCACCAATATTATAGGTTTCACCCTCTACGCCATCATGAAAGATAGTATCTATGGCACGTGCATGATCATTGACAAACAACCAGTCGCGGATGTTTTCACCCTTTCCGTAAATTGGGATAGGACGATTATTCTTAATATTATTAATAGAAAGTGGAATCAATTTCTCTGGAAAATGATTTGCGCCATAGTTGTTTGAACAGTTGGATACTACCACAGGCAAGCCGTAGGTGTGATGGTAAGCACGTACAAAGTGGTCAGAACTAGCCTTTGAAGCAGAGTAAGGACTACGTGGATCATAAGCAGTTTCTTCCGTGAAAAATCCTTCTGCGCCCAATGATCCATATACCTCGTCAGTAGAGATATGATAGAAGCGTTTGCCCTCCATATTACCCTTCCAAAGCTCTTTGGCTGCATTGAGAAGAGTACAAGTGCCAAACACATTGGTGCGAATGAAGGCAAATGGGTCAGTGATAGAACGGTCAACGTGTGACTCTGCCGCAAGGTGTACTACACCGTCAAATTGATATTGGGCAAACAAAGCAGTGATGAACTGTTCGTCTGTGATGTCACCTTTCACAAAAGTATAATTAGGTGCGTCAGCCACATCTATCAAGTTTTCAAGATTGCCAGCATACGTTAGGGCGTCTAAGTTTACAATTTGATAGTCAGGGTATTTGTTTACAAACAACCTCACTACATGCGATCCAATGAATCCTGCACCACCTGTGATAAGAATTTTTCTTTTCATTCCTTGATTTTGTATTAATTTGATTACAAGGCGCAAAGATAATCTGTTTTTTTTTCTTTAGCAAATTCTTAAAAAATGCCAAGAAAAAATTTTGCCGTTTATACTCTTTGTTCTACTTTTACATCGTGGAAAAAATATACCAACATATTGAGAAGTTATTAGCACACCATGATTATGTTGTTGTGCCAGGATTGGGCGGTTTTGTAGTGCAGAGGCAGTCTGCTCAATGTTTGAATGATAGAGTTACACCTCCTAGCTGTACCGTAGCTTTCAATCCGTTGATGCAACACACAGATGGGTTGCTGGTGATAGAAATAGCTCGTAATGAGGGTATTACGTATAGACAAGCCAATGAGTTGCTAGATAGAAGCATTGCTGAGTGTAAGCAGTCTCTAAGTGTTCAGCACACACTCCAGTTCGGACGATTGGGCAAACTGCACATCAACAATGACCAAACAATAATTTTCACACCAGCTACAAATGCAGATTTTCTTCCACAAAACTTTGGGTTAAGTCCAGTATTTTCTATGCCCAAAAATAGAAAGATTCTTGGAAAGGAAATAACAATCAAAACACAATCATTCCAGTGGCACAGAATTGCTGCGGCTGCCATCATTGTTTTTGGATTACTAGTTGTAACACCCAGTGCTAATGACACTCGAATCACCAATACGGCTAGTTTGACATCATTCCTTCAAGCCAAAAGAACCATCGAAGTGGTCAAAGACACAGTTCAACTTATTGATTCTGCGCAAACCAATGAGGTAAACCTAAATGAACTTGATGCTCCACAAACTACAGTTCAAGCAAACAAAAAGTTAGACCATAAATCCTTCCATGTGATAGTTGGTAGTTGGGCCGGCGAAAAATCGGCCACCAAACACTGCGAACTGTTAAAAAACGAGAACTTCAAGGATGTTCACGTGGTTCACCCACAAAAGGGATATCATATTGCCATACAATCATTTGACAATAAAGAAGCAGCCGTCGAATACATGAAAACGATTCGCAAATCCGAGAAGAAATTTTCAGCAGCATGGGTGCTTTGTGAAGATAAAATTTAGGTAAACTAAGACTTTAGTAATCAGTCATGTCACAAGCCTCTATAAGTCTGAAACTTAAGCTCTCCAACCTCAGAAAAATATAAATTCCAAATATTTTTTTAATCTAATAAATAATTACTACCTTTGCAACCGCTTTTCGAGAAAAAGCATTTAGGTATAATCATTTAATAAATAACAAAATGCCCGTAAAAATTAGATTGCAACGTCACGGTCGTAAAGGATATGCGTATTACCATATCGTTATCGCTGACAGTCGCGCGCCACGTGATGGCAAATTCATCGAACGTATCGGTTCGTACAATCCTAACACCAACCCTGCTACTATCGACTTGAAATTCGAAAGAGCACTTTATTGGGTTCAAACAGGTGCACAACCTACAGACACTACTCGCAACATCCTTTCTGCTGAAGGAGTGATGATGAAAAAACACTTACTTGAAGGTGTTAAAAAAGGAGCTTTCGACGTAGAAGCTGCTGACAAAAAATTCGAAGCATGGAAAGCCAGCAAAGAATCTGCAGTAGCCAAAACCAAAGAGCAACTAGCAGCTGAGAAACAAGCGAAAGCAAAAGCACGTCTTGCAGCCGAAGTAGAAGTAAACAAAGCAAAAGCAGCAGAACTTGCCGCCAAAAAAGCTGAAGCTATCGAAGCACAAGTTGCAGCCGCTGCATCAGAAGCACTTCCTGCAGAAGAAGCTCCAGTAGCTGAAGCAACAGAAGAAGTAGCTGAGTAATATTCAGTTAAAATATAGAAAACCCGAAAGCGATTTCGGGTTTTTTTATATATTAAAACTCCATTACATTAGATAATCGTAAATTATGCGTAAACTTGCGGTCAAAAATATTTTTGACCGTTGTAAATCAATCAATATTCTTTTGCATATTTCTGAAAATAATTTTTAGTGATTCCTAAGTAAGCAACTAACTAACATTTCGATATATAATATGAAAACTTTGAGTATAATTGTCCCTTGCTATAACGA
>CAIUKZ010000063.1 GCA_903899865.1 uncultured Bacteroidales bacterium
GGAACGACGATAGCAAAACTGTGCAAGATTATGTTGACGAAAGTTTCACTGTCCATAGTCGAGAAGAGGAACTTAAATATCATCATGAAAAAGGCGAGGATAATATCATAATTGATTCCGATGGGTCAGAGGTTTGCTATTTTTCTGTAAACAGAGGGAAACCAACAGGGTTTTCGACTGAAAATGGTTCCGTTCCCTTCAGACGTATGAGTGGTTATAATAAGGATTATTACCGTTGTTTTTAGTTTTAGTTTAATAATCGGTCAAATCAACTCCTCTCCGTCGGGCTCAAATAGACATCCCAATGAGGTACTATGCTATTTAATTATGGTTAGGATTGGTTGAATTATTTGCGGGAGGATTTTACAGTTTGGATTATTGCCAAAATATGCTAAGTTCGTGATATGACAAATTTTAAACCTTCAGAGAAAAAACAAATTGGTATCATTTTGGAGAGATTGTCCGCGGCGGGCTCAGAAATTAAAGGCATTGGTAAATTTATTTTGATAATTATACTGTGTGCGCTGATTTTCAGTTTCGGGGTATATTCAAATCTCTCAGCAAAACCTATGAATTTAGAGCAAGTGACAAATTTGATATACTTATATTGGGTTGTTTCATTAGTAATTGTGTTAGTAATAGCCTCGAAGTTTTTTGAAGCTGGAAATGCTCTTTCTAATATTAGCGATTATTTTCCATACAACCATGGAAATGTAAATCAAACAGAATCTGACCCAACCGTTTATAAGGGTACAGATTGATTTAAACAACATAACCGCCTACAATAGTCCTTCAACAATCTAGTTCATGCCGATTTATACTCTAATTAGGGGTGAACAAATCTTAAAACAAAGAGAAGGAGTCAATCAAAAGACGATTTTACAAAGGAGAATAAATCACCTATTGCAAATTCAAAATCAATCACTTAGTTTTGATTAGTACTTGTCATATTGAACTTGACGACGTATACTGCTAAAGAATAGATACACACAAAAAAGTGGAGACCAGAACCCACTCAAAAAAACGGGGCAAATTCCGAAAAGCCAAACGAGTATAAAGAAATAAATCTGTAACAATGGAAGTCAATATTAAATGTACAAACTGTGGCCAAATATTAGGTTTTGGCGCTATGACAAAACAATCTGTTAAACAAAGTGCTAAACAAGCTTTAAATTGGAAAGTTATGCTTGGTGTACAAAAAATAGAGTGGGTGCCTACTTGTGAAGGCTGTGGTAAAGCGGGCCAAGAGTATTTTTGTTGTCCAAAATGTGAAAGTAAAGAAATTTGGTCAGCAGATATATTAAAGGGAGGAAATCTAATTCATAAATGTAAATAATAAATAAAATGGAAAATCAATCTAATCAAGGTCCTGTAGAGACCAATCAGACTCTTAATCCTAACATTGCCATAGGCATTGGTCTTAACATCGTTTCATGGGTTTTTGCAACAACTGTTGACAACCACAATTTGATAATTATCGGTGTTATTGGTTGTCTAATTGGGGCTTTCTTTTGTTTCAGAGCGAAAAATTGGGTTCTAGTATTTTTGTGTGTTATTGATGCCTATCTTTTATTTGATCTTAACAAGGATTTAAATAAATTAGACAATGACATGAAACAATACGAGCAGCAAATGGACGATGCTCAAAGAGATGCGGAAAGGCAACAGCGTGAATTAGAAAGACAGTTGGAAAATTATTAAGACATCATTCTCCCACGCAATAGTGGGAGAGTGATTGGAATATTCAAATGAATATAACATTCCCTTTTTTTATCACAACTGAAAAATCACGGATTTACATGATTTGGATTCGCTCTTGGTGATGCGTAGTTTTAGAGTTCAATCCACCTCTGATCACGTTTGAAAAAAATGGATTGCAATTTTGACAAAAGTGAGTCTTTTCGTTCAAATGATGGCTTTCTCAATCATTACTCATCAAACAACTTATTATTGAACAATGTCTTTAGCCTTAGGTATTACAATGGCGATTAAAATTAAAAAATATAGATCTTCTAAGAAAGAATACCTATTTTCGGAAATTGTAATTATTCGATCAATTAACCAATGAAAA
>CAIUKZ010000064.1 GCA_903899865.1 uncultured Bacteroidales bacterium
GTTATTATATATATAAGGAACATATAATTTATAAAACTAAAGTAGTAAGTAGTAAGGTAGTAAGGTAGTAAGGAAACTAATTAACTTTACATATCATTCCCCCAATAATCATTTCACTGAAGTTTGTTGGTTCAGCCTTTGTTGCTGTGTCAATTATGTTGATTAATATCTTACTATTTAATTGACTTCTAAACTTATAGTTCAATTGACCCGATGCTAAATTGTGGGCTGGAAATGGATAACTTACTTGTATATATCTTACATTTCCATAATCGAATTGTAGTTGAGGAGACTGAATTTCCAATCTCATATATGTTGGGTCTGTTGAAAATTGTAATTGAATTGTATTCACGTAGATATCGAATTCACCATTAGCGTCAAAATCCAACTCGATTGGAAGACCATTTGTTAAATCACTTGCTTTAATCAAAAGTTGGAAAGAAGCCTCGTCTTTATAAGGTGCTGGGACTAAATATTGATTATTCATTATTTATTATAATAAAGGATATTATTTTTTAATTTTGGATTTTATCGAACTTAACAAAGTATTCAGGAACACCCTTCACAAAACTTACTGTTAAGAATGAATGCGGCTGTTTCCAAGCCTCGTTCAAATATTCCTCAGGAATACCAAATTCATCCATTATATCTTTTTTTTCGCTCTGAATATCAGTTCGCCAGAAAGAAGCTATGTCAGTATTAGCTCTTACTATCGTGTTTAATCCCTTCAATTTTTGAGATGTTATAATCATCGATGTCTTAAGATGTCTCATACCTGTAATTATCTTATGAAACACTTGATTTTTTTGATTACTCTTTGGAAGCCATTGAAGACAATCATCGAGTATGATTAGATTAGCAGGTTTTCGCCCTTCTTCTTCCTCATCAAAGTTATCGTTGAAAAATTTAATCTTTGCCTCAATTTCTTTAAGAACATCGTTATTCATTTCCTCATAGTAATTATTTGTCTTCTTCAATTCCTTTACTAATTTGGCATACTTTCCATCCGTCCCATTGGGATTTATCATATAGATATTATCGAAAAAACCTCTATATCCCCCTTCTTCGGGTTTTGTTTTTAATAGGTTAATTACGACTGTTGATTTACCGCTACCTTTGCGGGCTACAACAAGATACAATATTCCAGTTCTTTGTGGAAAAACATCGTCGCTGTTTGGGGATGAAAGTTGATTATCAAGTTTCTTAATTTTCTCTGTCAATTTTGACGGCTTTAGGTTAATAGAACTCATTTTAAATAATAAAAAGAAAATCTTTTATAATATTAAACAATGAATGGTTTAAATAATTCGGCTTTATATCCGTATAGTCTAAACAACTTACAAACTATAAATACAAGTGATGGTGGAACTCTACCTGTTTTATGTGATGTTCCTCTTATAAAAACATTAACAACTTCAAATCAAGAAATATCTCTCTATGAAAGTTCACAAGATGTTATTGATTTTAGATACTTTGATAAATCTCTAAATGTATCAGATTTAAACGCAGAAACTATGTATGCAACTGGTGCTCGATTTTTCCTTCTTAATGCTACTGGCGCTACTGTAGATACTCTTTACGCATCAACCTCTATATACTCGAATTCAAGTGCTTCTTTTCCAAACGCGCAAGTAGATGTTTATGGGCTCGACATAAACTTAAATGGTATAAAAAGCAGGGGAGGTTATACAGGACCTTGGCTATACTCTCAAAGTGGAACATTTGAATATGTTCTTGCAAAAACCGGTGCCTTCACCAACATATCTTGTAATTCAGGAGTTTTCAATAGTATTTCTGCAAATTCTTTTACTATCAATTCGGTTAATATACCAAATATAACTTTCACAACCGCAACGGGAACTAATTTATATTCTACTATGATGAGTGGTAGTAATTCTTACTTTCAACGTATAAACTCGACAACAGTAGGAGATTGTGAATTTGATAACTTTCGCGCTTCGGCTGGTGTATTTACACCTTATGTTTATCTACAAAATGGTGTAATTTCAACAACTAATAATAACTCGATAGAAATCGTTCCAGGTGGAAATGAGGTAGTTTATTTTAGAAGAGGTATAGCTGACAGTGCTAATCAAATAACAATTGACCCTAATGGTGGTGGTTTGTATGCACCAACAGGATATTTTACAAATTGTGTAATTGGAAATCTTGATTGTAGTAATGCTAATTTTACCTTGATGCTTACTGGCGCTACGGCTTATATTCAAGATGCTTATATTCAAAATCTTTACGCTCGAAATACGATAGCAACGGGAACCTTCAAAGGAAATTTTAAAGTAAGAAATACTGATAGTATTGAATTTCAAGCTTCAAATGGTTCTCAAATATGTCAAATCACACCTTCCGCGACAACAACACCGCCTTCGCTATCTTATTCAACAACAGCTCTTGTAGGAAGTCAATTACAGATGACGATGACAACAAGCGGAACGACGTTATCTCAAGTCAATGATATATCGTCTCAAACAGCTCAAGTTTTCACTCGTGCAGATGATAAACAATTATCGATTAATTATGTAGGAAGTGTAAGTAATGATTTAACGGTAAATGGAAAGGCTAGTATAGGATATTTAACAACTGCACCAACAAATGGTATGATTATTTCGGGAAATACTTCAATTGGGACAGCAAGTAATGTAAATAAATTAGACGTCAACGGTGCGGTAGCAATTGGTTCATACGCAGGTGTTAATACAGCGCCATCTAATTCTTTAATTATTAGTGGAAATATAGGTGTCTCAACAGGAACAACAGCTCAAAATCTTAGTGTGAATGGAGATGGTTCTATTAATAACGGTTTATGGGCTAATCGAATTAATATTGGAGGAACTTTATCTACAGCAACTAAAGGATTTGAACTTGATGTTAAAGGCTATCAGCGTTTCTATAGTCATACAAATTCAAATGGTTTTCAATTAGATATTGGTAGCAGTGGACCTTATTCGAACTTTAGAAGTGGATTTTTTTATAAGCCTGATGTCTCATTTTCAAGTGATAAAACGCTTTATATTGTTAATGCTGATGGCGCAAATTCTTCAAATACCTATCTAGGTTCTATTCAGCTGGCGCCAAATAATGCATCATTAGGAAATCTTACTTGCTACGGGAACGGCCATACACTAATAACTACAAATGCTAATGATTATTGCATCAAGACATTGCAAAACGCTTCAAATGGATATGGATTAAGAGTTGACTGCCCTTACAACGGAACATACCTGGCGCAATTCAATGGTAAAATAGATAGTGGTAGTTTTGAAACAATAATGACACTTCACGCAGAAGGGGGAAACAACGGAATGTTAGTTTTGGGTGCCTATCCTGTGGCCCCTAGTAATGTCTTTAAATTATGGGTTGCGCCGCCTAAGAATAATTCAGTTCAAGATACTTACGTTGGAATAACCAATCAAACCTTCCGCGCAAATGGAACAATGTATATTGGAATGTCAACGGGTGCTGTTTGTGATATTTTGACTACAACTAGTAATAATCATATTGATATATCGCCAAATGGGTCTCAAAGAACTAGATTTGCAGGGAATGGAGAAATCTTCTTAAACGGCCAATCGACATCAACTTCTTCAGTTTTAAACTCAACAATGACAATAACGAGTGTGAGTTATTACGGGGGCGGAGGGACGAGTTATTACTCGACACACGGGTTAGGTAATTATATTCCGCTCGTAAATATTTATCATAATGCTGGCTTCGCTATCGGGGCTGGAACAAACTTACTTGCTTCTACAGAGTATTATAGAACTAATCATTCTGCGTGGATTGTAGCGGGAGGAGTTCAGCAATTACGTTGCGATTGGACGGGTAAATACGAAATATTAGCTAATCTCACGGTTCAAATGGATACTCAATATGCTTTAGCAGGATATATTTTGTATATCAATGGTGGAGGTTATACCTACCAGTATCAAACGAATCCAGTAGCGAACGGTTATGTATCAATGAATGTCAATCAAGTTATTCAACTTGCAACAGGAGATACTATTCAATTCTACCTTTACGTAAGCGCCGGAAATGCGTATGTTATTGGTGGTTCGAATGTTTCTATGCGTTATGTTGGATAAATAAAATTATTTTCTTTACAAATAGTAAAAATGGAGATAGATATCAAAATAATAACTCAACAGCAGTTAGATTTTGTGAATATGAGAATTTTAGATATTCAAAGAACACTAGAAGGATTACTTCTTGATAAACAACGACTTGAAGGAATTCTAAATGCATAAAAAAATTATTATTTTCTTTTCAATGAGTAAAATACTATGGGGATATTTGGAAATCTTTTTTCACCGCTTTTTGAAGAAGCGGGCTCAGCGTTAGGCGGATTAATAGGTTCCGTGGCAGGCGATAAAGGTAGAGAAATCGGCTCTAAAATTGGCCGCGGTGGTGGTGGTTTGGTTGGTGGTTTATTACCTTTCAAAAAGGGAGGAGTTGTAGCTAAAAATAAAAATGGAAAGAAGAAGCCAGCTCATATGGTTAAGGGCTCAGTTGCAGCTAAAAGACATATGAAAGCTGTTCGTATGGCAAAAAAGTAAATTATTATATTTAGATATAGTAAATGAATAGCGAAGACAAATTTAATTATCACTGCGATAAAGTTAGAAAACTTATACAAAAAAAATTATTATCTAGCAATAAGAGTAAAGACAATGTTAGCAAAATCACTCGTATTACCTACGACATATAGAAGACCTCAATTCTCTATCAACGATAGCTTGCATAGAAGAGAACTACTATTAGAACAAGCAATTTTAAGAAGCCGACAATTACCTACACCAAGGGTTAATTAATAAACTGTTTGAGATGACAGAATTTAGACATTTTTTAATTGATTTTTAAAAATTAATTAAAAAAAAGTTAAAATATTATCTTTTATATATAAAAAAGATGCCAAGAACAAAAAAAGTAAATCGTGTAGAAACACAATTCGATAAAGAAGAGGTTGAAAGAGTGGATTGTATCGCTCTTGCTTACATCTGTTTAAACTGGGAAAGATTAGACGTTGGAAAGGCTTTTGACCCTATTACTTGTTGTATGTTATCCAACGAAGCTTTTCTTACTTTAATGAAGAATGTTGTGAAATCTGTTAAGGTAAAAGGTCAAGATTTCCCTATTGGTTTAAGGGATATCAAGTATAAACGTGGAGAATTAGGCTTTGGAAGACTTAATTGTAAATCTCACGGGTATATTAATATTTCCAGAGTTATAAGACATACACTTTGTAATGTAAAATTATCCAATGGAAATGCCTTCAAGAGATACGCAGATTATGATATGAAAAATTCGCATCCATATATATATTTACATCTTTGTAATATTATCGATGAAAAGTGCGATGGACTACTTCAATATATCGAACAAAGAGACCATTTTCTCTCATTATTAAAAGAAGTTCATCCTCATCTTTCAAAAGACGAAGTTAAACAAGCTTTTTTATCTAGATTAAATGGGGGAAGTGCTAGTGATATCACAGTTGATGTTGAGGGTTATTGGGGTCAATATTGTAGAGATGTTGATAGATGTAGAGAATTGATATTTGAGAAATTAATCAAAGTTCAATATCCTCAAATCATCAATTTTGTTAAAAATAGAAACGCTGATGGGGAAAATACATTTAACTTTAAGGCAAAATGTATTTCGAAATTACTTGAGAAATATGAGGATGAAATTAGAGAGTGTCTTGAAGTTGAATTCGAGAGAATGGGTGTGGATGTATCCGTTCATTGTTATGATGGAATTCAATCATACATTGGCTTTAATAAGATAAAGGTCAATGACTTGTTATTAAAAGAAGTTAGTAGAAATTTAACTACAAAAATGGGATTTGAAGTTCAAATTGTTGAAAAGGCTATGAATGAAGGGTTAATTATCCCTAGTGATTTCTATAACACTTTTGACTTTACAAAATGGAATTCTTTCAAAAAGGAATTTTGTTATCCTCAAATTGATGATTTATATGCTGGAAAGATGTTTATTCGTCTTATTGGAGATGAGAATATTATGAGAGTTATAAATAAGTTTGATGGGTCTTTTATCCTCTATCTTTTCAATCAAAAAACAGGTAGATGGATTGTGAATGATGAGAGAAATAATGCTATTCGTGATATTGCTCTAACATTCGGTAATAAATTAAAATTTGAGGAAGAAATCGTTGTAGTTGATGAAGAAGGTAATGAAACATCAACATTTCGTTGTCATAACTATATAGGTCAAAACAGCAAGTTAAACGCGATGACTAATATGGTTGTTAATTTGGTAAGGGAAGTTAGTGATATTAAGTTTCGTGAGATGAACCTTGCTACAAAGGAGAAATTACTATTTAAAAATGGTGTTTTAGATATGAAAACATTGAAATTAGAACCTTTTAGTAGTAAGTATTTCTTTCTTAATGGTATTACTAGAGATTATATTGACTACAAGAACAATAAGGAATTTGAGGAATTAAAAAAGTTAGTTAATAAGCTTTGTTTTGAAGATGCTTTTGACTTGGATGGATATCGTGAGAGTGGTGAATTTTTAAAGATTGGTCTTGGTTTTGGATTAGCAGGTAGAACAGATATTAAGAATTGTTTCTTTAATATTGGTGATACTAACTGTGGTAAATCATTACTTACTCAAATATTGAAACTTGCTTGCGATGAGTATGTCTCAACATTCGATGCGAATAATTTCATCTTACAAAAGAACGAAGATGAAGCTAAAGCGTTAAAATGGTTATATGATAAAGTTGGAAAACGTATTATGATTAGTAATGAAATGAAGAGAGGAAGTAGAGATGAATTAAGTATTAAGTTTGACATCGAGTTATTGAAGAAGATTGTGGGTGGTGGCGATACTTTAAATGTTAGAAAGTTAAATAAGAATGAGGTAGAGATAATAAATCAAGCATTATTTATATTTATGCTTAACGATAGCCCAACTTACTCAAATCCAAATGATGAAGCGTTTAGAAATCGTGCGATGATGTTAGAGTATAAAGTTCAATTTTTAAATGAAAGCGAAATTAATGAAACAAATAGACACTATGTAAAATCAAAAGATACTACAATTATGGAAAAATTCGTAAAGAACGATATGTGGAAGGATGCATTACTCAACTTACTACTCGAACAATACAAAATTCACTGTAATTCCAATTTAAAGGACTTACAGCCAAATTCTATAAAAGAGGCAAATAGTGATTGGTTAGACGATGGTTCAAATAACGCATCATTTAGAGACTTACTACTTTCAAAGTTCGACATTACTAATTTAGAAATAAATAAGTTAAGCTTGATTGAAGCTTACAATTCTTTTTCTTCAAATGAAGTAAAAGGTATGTCGAAAACTAAATTTGGAAAAGAAGTAAGGAAATGTATCGCGCTTAAACAACCCAACCAAGGTAAGGTATGGATAGGTGATAAAGTTGTGGCTGGATTTATAGGTATAAAAGTTATAGAATAATCATATAAACTTACTACATTACCATTACTCATTTCATTTTCCTTTTCCTATATAAATATGTATAAAAACGCATATAAAAATAACGAAAGGAACATATAAAATATAAAATACATATAGTAAGTAGTAATGTAGTAAGTATAGTAAGGTAGATATATATACTTAAAATCAACCTTAAATAAAAAAGATTAAATTTAAAGACTTAAATAGGCTTTAAATTTACCATTTGAATTGAGATGCATAAGAACTTCTCACTTGTGCTTGAGGAGGTGCTTGAGTTTGCTTTATTTCATCATCTATCTCTTTTAATAACGCTTTCTTCTTTTCAATCTTCTTTCTAGCTCTGATTATCTCTTCATCGGTCTCTTCTGTCTCATCAACACTATCATCATCGCTTTCTATCTCAACAAGCTTTCTTGGACGGCCTGGGCGACGTTGTATAGAACGAGGTTCAATTTTTGCCTCTCTCTCTTTCTTCTTGTATTCCTTGACCTTGATTATCTTCATTGATTTCATTTTTTCTTCTTCATTGGCCTTTCTTTTCTCTTCACGAGTAATCATAGCCTTTTCTCTGCCTGCTTTTAATATCTCTAACATTTTTGCTTTGGTTTCTTCGCTTTTATAGACGTGAGGTCTTTTCAGCTTCTCAACAAGTTTCCTAGCATCCTTTGGTGTCATTTCAACAACATTAGTCTCTGGTTTCGGTATATTAGCTTCATATGCTTCATTTGAGACCATAATTTCTTTTCCTGGTTCAACTGACAAGTTATTCTTTTTGCCCTTCGGCCTTCCTCGTTTAAACACATCCTGTAAAACAGAGGGATTTGCCTCTATGAATTGTTTAAGAAAACTTAAGTCTAAAGTTGGTTTAGTCTCTGTAGTCATTGTATATTATTTAAATATAAGACAATAAAAAAGAAAAAAAATTTATTTTTTCTCTGCATATTATAAAATGAGTGCTATATATGGAGGAAAAGATTTAAGAGACGATGAAATTAACTATAAGCCTTCCCTTGTTTATCCAAGTGATATTATCGCCTTAAAAAAAGACTATATGGAACCTGACGACATAAAAAATTTATTGAAAATCGAATTTGAGACTAGAAAAAGTCTAAAAGACAAAGAAGTTCCAAAACTTGTTTTAGACCCTCAAATAACCGACGAAGAACGCCGTGAAAGACGATTAAAATCACACAAACCTGATTTTTGCGGCTCTTGTTTCAGCGAAATGAGGCTCGATGACCTGAAATATTGTCATAATCCTAAATGCCAACGAGACCCGTTTTACAACCCTCTAAATTTAGCTATAGGAGGAGAAGGAAAATGTATTCAAGATTACGATAAAAAGAAGCAAGAAGAATATGAGGATTTACCCTATTATGACCCTTACAATCTTACAGTTAATTGTAAAAATGTAAGATATATACCAACGGGTGCTACAGGCTGTTTTACCCCATTAGAACCAACTTACCCAATTGAAAAGAAGGAACAAAATCTAGTAATGGCGATTACACAGCTTGCTTTGAAGCCAGATGAAGAATGGCAAGATTTTCAACTCTTTAAAGAGTTTATAAAACTAAAATATAGTAAATAAACATTTTATTATCTAATTGATATAATAAAATGAGTTCAACTCTCTTAACAAGTTATAATTTTTACATAAATTCGTCTCAAAGAAGTCAGGGTGTTCCATCCGATTATAACATTTATTTAACAACCCCCTTATATTTAAATGGTATCGTTCCAAGTGAGTTTCGATTTGTAATTCACTACGCTCAAGTTCCCTTTTGTTTTTCGCAATTTAATCAATATAATTATACAACAAGCTACTCACTTGTTAGAAATAATATCACATATACTTCATCGTTCAATATAACAACAGGAAACTATAATGTGAATACGTTCATTACTGAGTGGATTAGGGCTTTAAAAGCATCTTTAACAATAGTAGCTTCATATACACCTCTTATTACAGGAACATACTCGGCCGATACAAATTTGATTACTTTTTTAATGCCAAGTGATAGCTTTGCTGACACAGTTATTACATTTCAAAATACAAGCAACAAAGCAGTGAATTTAGCTCTTGGATTTAATAATAGTTGGACTTTGGCTCAAAACTCTTCAACAATAAGTCAAATAGATGTTAATGTTAGTCCAAGTAGAAATTTATACTTGACAAGTGATACGCTTATTCAAAGTAAATCTTTTGACGCCTTAACAACATCGATATCAGTATCACCTATTTTAGCTGTGGTTCCAATTAATGTTGTTCCAAATAATTATATAACATTCTATTATAATCCGCCAATATCAAGTATATTAAATAATACAGTTGTTGATAAGCTAAATTTTCAACTCAAAGATGAGAGTTTGAGTAGAGATTTAGTGGATTTCGACCTAGATTATACTATATATTTTTCAATTGAAGAACATAGAAGTGATTTGGATAAAAATCAACCAGTGAATACTTTAAGTGTAAATCCAAATAGATTGAATGATATAGCAGGACCGGAAGAAATACCAGCAATACCTCAAGACCAAATTGATAGAAGACAGAGATTGATGCGCGCTAGAGAAAAGGTATCTAAAAAATTGGTAGATTTAAAGGATGAGTTAGAGAAAAGTATATAAAAAATTAATTAATATCTTTTGGATAAGTAAAATGTTAAAGAAGCCATCGTTATTACTAGGACTCAAAACAGGACAACCAATGTTGGATATAAATAGAAATACACAACCAGATTATAGAGGTATTCCGCCTTTACCGCCAATGTTTTTCCAACAAGGAGGAATTATTGATAATTTAACAGATAGAGGTCAAAACGTAAGAAAAGGAAACTATTTCCAACGTAGAATGTAAAAAAAATTTTTATTTTCTTTTCAATGAGTAAATAAAAATAATGTCAGCAAACATAGCAAACTTAAAAGATTATACATACGAAGCGCAACAAGACGATGGTGTCAATGTTGTTCCTCGTTCAATGAATCCAGCTCGTATTGCGAGACCAGTTCAATGTTCTAAACAAATTAAGAACATTTCCGCTATCTCTGGAAATACAGCAACCTCAGGTCAATTATCCCTCATCCAACTTCCATTCGGAGCTGGTGCCGGATTTATGAAGCCTGGTTCCGCTTATTTAAGATTTAGATACCAAGGAACTCAAGCAAGTGATTATCACGGTTTTAAAGGTTCAGTGCCTTCAGCTCAAGCGTTAATTCAACGTTTGACAGTTTCTCAAAACTCTAACATTGAGTTAATTAACGAATACGGCCGTTTGATGACAAACGTTGTTTATCCATTTATGACATCCTCTGAGTATATGAATAATATTGCAATCCAAGAAGGTGGTATTGGTTCTAACGTTTTAATTTCTTATCCATACGCTACCGGAACAGTTGGAACAGGTGGCTACGGTCAAACAGATAGCGAACAAAGATTTACATTCGGTCAAGCTACACCAGGTATCGCATCCGCTATTGAATTATCTGTTTCTTTAGCATCCGGTTTATTAAACAACAAGGAATTAAGTATGATTCCGCTCGAACTTATGTCATCACCATTATCAATTCAGGTGGATTGGTGTAGCGTAAATAATGCTATTTATGGGTCAACAACAGCTACAACAGAATTCACTTGCTCTAACGTTCAATTATGTTATGAAAGTGTGAATCCGCCTCAACAATATATTAATGAATTACGTGCTGGTTTAGCTCAAGGTAAAGTCTTCTCTATACCATACACAACCGTTATAAGCGCTCAAACATCCAATGCTTCAACAGTCTCATACAATATGTCTTTAACATCATCATCTGTTGAAGGCTTCTTCTATGGTGCTTTACAAACATTCAACTTAAACAACTCAACATTAACATCAGGTTGGTTCTCTTGTGCTACAGGTGCTTCTGACAACAGCGATAGAACAACAATGAATAGAAGATTATATGCTGACGGTTCTTTAGTAGCCCAACAACCATCAATCAACAGTGATACATTATTATTCCGTGAGATGATGCGTGCAGTTCAAGGTGGCTTCTGTGGAACAGATGTTTATAACACAGTTCCATTCTCAAACAGAGGTGCAAACACAAGACAACCAGGTTCATTCCGTTCCAGTTTCTATGCTGGCGGTTTCAACTTAAAGAACTTCAATGAAGCAAACTTAACAATGGAAGGTATTCCGGTATCTATATTGAACTTCCAAAAAGATGATTATTCAGGTGCTGATGGTATCCTCTATATGTATGCTTTTGTATCACAAATTGCTTTAATTGATGCTTCAGGTTCCATTTCTATTGTTCGTTAATCAATCTATTTCGAGGTAGTGCTTATGGCGCGACGACCTTTTTTAATATTTTTATATTATCTTCTTTATAATATAAAAATGATACGACGAGTTAAACGATTTTTGGGTTTCAATAGCGAACTTCCAAAGAAGCAACAAGATTTTCTTGATAAAGATGGAGATACGAAAATTACATCTCTTAAAGTAGTTCGTGCGCCTATTTACGAGGTAGTGAGACAATTCCTAAACGTCATCTCATTAGGCCTTTTTAATAAGCTTCAACAGAAAGTTGGATATGATAAATTATATCATTTATCGTTGGTAGTTAATAATGCTACTCGTATCGAGAAAAACGAACAAATAAAAATTTCACCTTATCGAGATATGAAAGACGAACAAGTGATGGAAGTCCCTTTGAGAGGAAGGGATATTACAATAAAGGAATTAATGGATAATACATCTCGAGTAATGGGAGATAAATTTCTACCTTATGACGCATTTGAAAATAATTGTCAAGATTTTATAATAGGTATATTAAGGGCTAATTCACTATCAAATCCGGAATTAGAAAAATTTATTAAACAACCTGTAGGCGAGATAGTTGATGGATTACCTGGATATGTGAAAACTACAACAAAAGCGATTACTACCATAGGAGGGCTATTAACATATCTTCGAGAAGAAATAGGATTGAAGAAAGGAGGGGTCATTACACCCGAATTATTTATCGATGATGATGAATTAATGGAATATAACTAGGGGTTTTTATCTCGATAAAATAAATTTTAAAAAAAATAAAGTATGAAAAATTAATTGATTTTTATTTTTTATTCTATTAGTTTTCAATTAACTAATAAAATGAGTTTATCAAATGATACAGATTGTTCTCAATGTCCTGGTTGTCTTCTTAGAGATTTCATTGAAAATCATATAGATACACTAAGCGAAGAAGAATTCGAACACGGTTTTGCTTTTACTATTCCATCTGATACTTGGAAACATAATAAATTTACTAAAGATTTAATACTTAATTTGCCAACTACATTCAAAAGATACAAAGTAAAACATATTTGCGTCAAATATAATAGAAGCAGAAAGTATTGGGAAATAGATATGGAATTTTCTGGATTTTAATATATAAGTTTAATAAGAATAAAATTTAAGAATAATAAGAATAAATATAAGTTGGTAAATCCAACTCATATTTAATTTAATTCAAAATAGGCCAAAATTAATTGATTTTTATTTTTTATTCTATTAGTTTTCAATTAACTAATAAAATGAGTTTAACAGATATTATTGCAGAAGCTATTAAAGTGCCAAATATGGATGTCAAAAATATTACTAATATTATAGAGGAATACAACAAGTATGACATTAGAGATTTTGACAATTATGAGTCTGTTATTGAAATAGAAATAGCTTGTCAAAAAATAGTGTTAATCAAAGATACTTTGGAAATATTTCAAAGTTGCCATAATTGTTTGTTTAAAAATAACAAAATGGTTTGGCATAATGACACAGAATTGAATGAGACTGAACTATTCAACAAAATCTTTGTCAAAGACATTTATAACAAAGACCATTATAATAAATATTGGAAAAGAAATATTTTTTTAAATGAAGATGCATTTACAAAATTTTATTTACGTCGTTTAATGGAAGCGACAATTTATTTACAATACAGTAAATATTATGATGAAGATGAAGAAGATGATTACGTGCAAATAAAATACAATGGCATTTGTTTGTTTAGCGAACGTGCAAGTAATTGTCAAGATGCTGGTGAGTATCCAAATTTAAAAGATAAATTTTGTGATATTTATCATTTAGTTTAATATATAAGTTTAATAAGAATAAAATTTAA
>CAIUKZ010000065.1 GCA_903899865.1 uncultured Bacteroidales bacterium
GCATCTCCCTCACTTAAAATGATGGAAGTAAGGGGTGATGTTTCCTCACTTGCTTTTTCGTTTACTCATACAGACAGTGTTTTGGTCTATGGAGTGGGGTATGATAGTGACAAAGGAATAGGGTTGGACAATCTTTCAATAAGAGGTAATTCGGGCATTTCATTAAACAACATAAGCACACGCAAGTTGAAGGAATTTAATGCGCTTCGTCCGTATGACCTGATAATTATGGAATATGGGTTGAATGCTTTTTCTGCAGAAGGAAATTTCAGCTGGTATAAAAAGCGCATGATAGCAGTAGTCAATCGGATGAAAATGGCGTTCCCCAATGCGCAAATCGTGCTTATGGGAATGAGTGACAAGGGCGAAATGGTGGATGGTGAAGTGGTGACATGTGCCAGACTGCCCGAGTTTATCGAGATGCAGCGTGAGATAGCGAGCGAGACGGGTATCTGTTTTTGGAATACCTTTCAAGCCATGGGAGGTGAAGGAACCATGGCCAAATGGGCGCAGGGAGAACATTCACTGGCAGCGAAGGACTACACTCATATTGGCATTGGAGCTGGACGATTTATTGCCAAAAAGATGGTAGCATCATTCCTACTCGAACAAGAAAAATACAAATAGACTATTTGAACCTAAAATTTTTTCAGATGCTAAAATCATACAGTTGTTTCCTACTGCTTTTCACATCATTAATTCCACTTTGTGCCCAGTCTCAGCGCGCAGGCACCATTCGGTTCAATGCCAATTCCAATCTTTCCATTTTTGAAGGAAAGGCTTGCATCCATGACGCTCATCATCAGTTGAACGGAGTATTCGAAAAACTCTATGACCTGACTCAAACCAAGGAAGACACCTCCCAACTCATCATCATGCACATAGGCGATTCGCACATGCAGGGTGGCATGCTGTCTGGCCGTATCAGAAATCATTTTCACCACTATTTTGGCAATGCAGGTAGAGGGCTGATTGTTCCTTACCGACTCTCTAAGTCCAATGAACCCCGTGATTATTGCATCAAATCCAATGTGAAGTGGCAAAAATCTCGTTGCATCGAAAGATCAAGCGCCTTGCCCATCGGAGTAGGCGGGATTTCGGTGGCTACAGATGAGTCCAAAGCCGATTTACACATTTCGGTCTTAGGCGATGAGATACAAGATTATTCGTTCAATAAAATTCGAGTTTTTGGAAAAAGAAATGCCTTGGCACCTGGTGCTGATGGCAATATATGGGCCTATGCAGATGAAGATTCAAGTGTGTTTGTGCTGAATGAAGCCACCAGTAGCATCGACCTTTTTCGCAAGGAAACGAATGACTACAGTACGCCTACACTTTTTGGCGGCGTGTCACTTGAAAATAGTCACAAAGGCGTGCTGTATCATGCCATTGGCGCCAATGGTGCACATTATCAGGACTATGTGAAACATTCCGAATTCTTTTCTCAAGCAGCACTTCTACAGCCCCACCTGATTATCGTTTCACTTGGCACCAACGAAGCCTTTGGTGGAAGGTTTAATAAATCGGGATTTGTGTCTCAAATGGATGCGATGGTCACAGAATTAAAAGCTCACAACCCCACTGCTGTCATCATGCTCACTACACCGGCCGAAGTTTACATCAAAAAAAAGGCGCGAAGAAAAAGGATGGTCAGTGCTCCAAACCGAAATTGTGACTTGGTAGCTGACGCCATTGTGGAATATGCTTCGGTACATCATCTGCCAGTCTGGGATATGAACAGGATAACAGGCGGTGAGGGTTCTGCTAAAACATGGTTGACTCACGACTTTTTGCGACCAGACAGAATCCATTTTACCGAAGCTGGA
>CAIUKZ010000066.1 GCA_903899865.1 uncultured Bacteroidales bacterium
TAAAAAAACAAATTTGCATAGCACACAACTAATCAAAAAATTATGGAAAAAACACTTGTAATTTTAAAACCTTGTACAGTGCGTAGAGGGTTGGTTGGTGAGATTACTCATCGTTTTGAGCGTAAGGGATTGCAGTTGTGTGGCATGAAGATGATGCATCTGGATGATACTATTTTGAGTGAACACTACGCACATTTAGCCGAGCTCCCTTTTTTCCAACGAATAAAAAATGCGATGATGGCTGCGCCAGTGATTGTCACTTGCTGGAAAGGGAAAGACGCTGTGCATGTGGTCAGAGAATTGGGTGGAAAGACTAACGGAAGAGTGGCTGCGCCAGGAACGATAAGAGGTGATTACAGCATGAGCATGCAAGAAAACATTATCCACTCTTCAGACACAGTTGAAAATGCAGTGATTGAATTAGCACGTTTTTTTAAAGATGAGGAAATTTTTGAGTATGAAACTATTGGGTTGGATGTGTTTTACGCCAACGATGAAATCTAAAAAAACGGTATGCCTATTTTAAAACAGAAATGTTTATCGATATTTCTTCTACTTTTTCTAGTCTCTGCAAGCTATTCTCAAAGTCAAAAGCAGAAATATAGCTACTCTCTTGTGCCCAAACGCGACACGGTGAATGTGTATCAAGAAATGCTGAACGATGAGTCGGACGACTTGATGGAAAACCACCCTGCCGAAGATATTTATAACAATATCTGGACGTGTGATAAACTCAATCCGTATAAAATTCCGATTGATAGTCTACCTGACTCAGTGACCGTTGACGTGTCTCGATTTCAAGTTCCTACGCCCGGATATGTAACATCGCATTTTGGTCCTCGTCGCTACCGCTATCATTATGGCATTGATTTAAAAATCAATATTGGGGATTCTATACTATGTGCCTTTTCAGGGAAAGTTCGAATTATTAATTACGAACACAGAGGATATGGCAATTACGTAGTAGTGCGCCATGACAATGGACTGGAAACCGTATATGCTCACCTTTCACAGGTACTTGTCACCCACAATCAGTCAGTGAAGTGCGGCGAATTGTTGGCTTTGGGGGGCAACACTGGTCGTTCTACAGGGCCTCACCTGCACTTCGAGACACGCTATCTAGGCAATGCCATCAATCCAGCCCACATCATTGACTTCGAAGCTGGCGACGTGATAGAAGACACCTATCTGATAACTAAGAAAAACTCATTCTACTACCAACATGCGGCCAAGGCACTAAGAAAAACCTCAAAATACTACAAAGTTAGAAGAGGTGATACACTATCCAGAATTGCTGCACGAAGCGGTATCAGCGTAAAGCAGCTCTGCAAGCTGAATGGATTGAAGAAACGATCACACATCAGAGCTGGGCGCAGATTGAGGGTGAGATAAACAAGAAAAATGAAGAGTGAAAATTGAAAATAGGGAAGTCATCGCAAGAAATTTGTGGTGACTTTTTTTTCAACCACAACACATCAAGCAATTAATAAATGACAAATAGAAGGATATTTGCCTGTGTTTTGAGTGTGTTTTGAAAAGAATACCCCTAATAAATATTAGTGACCCTTTTTGGTTTACCCACCGATTTCCCGTAGGGAATACATTTTAATAGCCAGCCAATTTAATCCCGCACATTCCCCATAGGGGATTAATATCGCCTATATACCAATGATTTATCCACTACGGGGAAGCTGCCAATGTGGTCATCTTTTCTATTAATATCCATTCCCTACGGGAAAGCAAAAAATGCAACTGAGCAGTGTATAAATATCGTATATCCTAATAAATATCCAAAAATTTAAAATTACATTTGTAGGAAATTTAATCAAAAACGCAATTCTATTACAAAACATCATCTCCCTGTATGCGAAACAGTGTCGCAAATACAGGAAAATGAATAACGCATATTTCGGTATTTGCGACTATAAAATCTAACAACATGAGACAACTTACAATCTTAACAATTTTAGTATTAACTACTTTATCATCTAATGCACAGATTAATAAATTGACCGAATCAATAAACAGTTATTCGATTGATTTGTACAAGCAACTAAAATCTGACAATGAAAATTTATTGATTTCTCCTTTGAGTACATATTACGCTTTACTGATTGGATTTGAAGGAGCTAGAAATGAAACTAAACAGGAATTTGAGAGAGTATTACATATTGATAATAACAAGCAATTATTAGACTCTCGAGCCTTCTACGAGAGTTTAACAAAACAAGAGAAATATAACTCAGATTATCTTAATATTTCAAATGCAATATGGGTACAAAAGGATTTATTAATAACTACAGATTATAAAAATAATATCGAGCAGAAATACTTTTCTGATTTCAAGATAATTGATTTCAAACAAAAAATGAGTGCATCAAATGAAATAAATAATTGGGCAACCGACAAGACAAACGGACAGATTAAGAACATTATTAGTCCTAATGACATCAATGATGACACCCGACTAATGATTTCAAATGCCATTTATTTCAGAGGAAAATGGTATGACGAGTTCCAAAAAGAACTCACAAAACCAGATGATTTTTATTCAGTTGATAAAACAAAATCGCAGATTCAGTACATGAATCAAACTGAGAATATGGGGTATTATGAAAACAATGATTTTCAATTTTTCATAAAACCATATGAAGGTAACAAATCATTTTGTGTTATTTTACCCAAAGCGCGCTACGGA
>CAIUKZ010000067.1 GCA_903899865.1 uncultured Bacteroidales bacterium
ATGCCAGCCGAAAGTAGAATGTTGCAAATTTACAAATCTGTAGATACGCTGCTCCCATCCGTCTATCAGGCTGGGCAATGGGTTTATAGTCCATCGGGAATGCCCACTTGCATACTGACGGGCAAATTAGCATCAGATAAAGTTTTGAAAAAGTCCAAATAGGATTATTGATTCTTCTGTAGATTTGCAACTGCATAAAGTGGATAGACCTCAATATTTTGGTAAGTCGAAAAATTTTCTTGTGATATTCGAATGCCTTTCTCGGTATTTTTTAAATCCATAAAAATTTTAAGACTCTGCATACTCCCTTTTGTTCCAGCTTTTACCTCAACGGGGAGGATTTGTGAGTACTGTTGAATTAAATAATCAACTTCTGCATTGCTACTTTTAGCTTCGCGATGCCAATAATAAAGGTTTTGTCGTTGATAGCAGGAAGCCGATTTTACTAATTCCAGCCCAACATTCAATTCGGCAAGCGCTCCTTTATTGATAGACTCAAAATCATTTCTAAGTAAAACATCAGAAAGTTTCAAACCCAAAATACGTTGAAAAATGCCTGAATCGAAAACGATAAATTTCCTCATTTTGGGATTTATTTCTGCTCCCAATGGAACTCCGTTGGCGGCACTAAGAGTTATTGGAAGTATCAATCCAGCCATGGTCAAAAGTTCAAGAGCATCTTTCACTTGCAAAAGATTTGCATCTGGCAAAGCTTTGTTGTAGACAAACTTTTGTCCGTTTTGCTCTACCACCGATCTAAAAACCATTCGAATAAGCGTTGGTGATGATCTTTTTTTGTATTTCGTAAAATCATCTTCATAAGCAGAGATCAACCCGTCAAGAACACGTTGGCAGGATAATAAATCACCACCTGAAAAATAACTGGAAATTACCTTAGGCATACCACCCAGCACCAAAAACTGTTTATACATCTCCAACGCTTTAGTATGAATAGCTTCGGAGAAGGGTTGTTGTGGAGAAGCCTCAGCAATGGATTTATGAAGCAATTCAGCGTTTGCAGCCTGTAAAAACTCACCAAACGAAAAAGGATAAAGAAACAACGAACTAACTCGCCCTACTCCGAATGACGGTAGTTCAGCCAACGCAAACTCAAGCAACGAACCAGCAGCAATTACATGTAATTCGGGATATTGTTCATAGAAAAAGCGCAGGGATGAAATAGCTGGTAAACAGCTTTGAATTTCGTCGAAAAACAAGAGCGTTTCGCCTGGAATAATTGTCGTTTCATAAAGCACGGATAATTTTTCACAAATGGCTTTAGGACGCAAATTTCCTTCAAAAACACTTTTGACTTCGCTATCCTGTTCAAAATTCACTTCTACATAACTTTTGAACTGACCGCCGAAATTACGAACCACTGATGATTTCCCCACCTGCCTTGCACCTCTTATCAATAATGGTTGTCTTTCATTGTCATTTTTCCAACGAATCAACTCTTCCTCTATATCTCGTTTGTAATAAGCCATTTTCTTATGTTATTTTTAAACTTCACACTGCAAAGATAAATGATTTGTTGTTTTTACAAGGCAATAATTGAAATATTTTTCAGTTTTTACAAGGCAATAACTGCACACTAATGTCATTTATACAAGGCAATCGTTGTAATATGAAAAAAAATATCATAATTTAAAATTATTATTTATAATTTTAAAACTCCCCAAAGTTACTATTAATGGGCGTTTCAGAAGATCCCAGCATTACTTTTGTCCATTAAACAGAAATATGTTAGACTAAAAATAAAAAAGACCTACACTTTCGTGTAAGTCTTTGATAATAAGCAGTCGGGATGACAAGATTCGAACTTGCGACCACACGCCCCCCAGACGTGTACATTACTTCATAATATATTTTGGTAATCACTTGTATTTGTGTATATTTGTACTGTAAATCAACTAGTAACAAAATGCTAAAAATAGACAATTTTGTATTGATTTAGGCGAAATGTTTTACCATTGTTTTACCCTGATTTTAAGCTCTCAGCTAAAAAATGCGGTATTCAATTTATAAAACCCAATACAATGAAAAACTACAAAGTTATTTTGTGGACACACAAAACATTAATCAGTGGAGAATTCTCAGTTTTCTTACGCATTACGAAAGATCGTAAAGTGAAATACATTTCTCTTGGTATTTCAGCACTTTCTGAACAATGGAACGAGCAGTTTGGCCGCTACAATGAAAAAAAGAAGAAAGGTGTTCTAGTACACCCCGATTTTGTTGAGAATAACGCCTTCCTAAATATCCAGGAAATAAAAGCCAAAGATGTAATTGCCGATTTTGAACGGAATAAAATCGACTGGACACTTAACCAGTTTGAAGAAGCATTTTTAAATCGCTTAAAGCAAGGGAAAGTCAAACATTTCTTTGAAAGTCAAATACATAAACTCAAAGAAACTGACCATATTGGCAATGCACTTTGCTACCAGAGAACATTGGATATGCTTGAGATATTTGATAAAAAGTTTGAAAAAAGGCTTTTCTCTGAAATTGACATTAAATATGTCAGAGCTTTTGACGAATTTCTTCAAATGCCTCGCGAGTCTGTTTATACAAGTAAAAAGGGAAATAAAAGGGTTGTACAAAGAAAAGGAAATTCTAGCAATACGCGGATGATTCATTTTAGAACTTTGCGAGCGATTTTGAATCAAGCCATTGAAACCAAAGAGGCAAGTACAACAACATATCCATTCGGGAAAGGAGGTTTTGAAGTAGCCAAATTAGGAGAAGAAACAGAAAAAAGATACTTACCGTCTGAATATCTGGTTAAGATTAAAACGACTTGCTCTGACAAAAAAAATAACGAGTATGCTCGAAAACTATTTCTGTTCTCTTACTTTTGTTATGGAATGAGCTTTGTAGATATGGCAGGCTTAACACACCAAAACATTAAACGGTATGAGAGTGGTCTATATATTACATATAAACGTCATAAGACAAAAAACAGTAAAGGTGCTAAGGCAATAAATATAAAGCTTTCTGAAGAACTACAAACGCTTATCAATGACCTTGCTGATATGAAGCAACCAGTTGAAAATTACTTACTTCCAATTGTGACAATTCAAGGTCTATCGAGCGAGAAACTATACAACCATTTAAAAACAAGACTCAAAAAATTTAATATGTATCTCGAAAATTTGGCATTAGAATTTGGCATTAATGACATCAACCTAACTTCTTATGTAAGCCGTCATACCATGGCCATGAGTTTGCAGAACAATGAAGTCCCCAGAGAAGTTATTTCGCAAATACTAGGCCACAAAGACCTCAAAACAACAAACACTTATCTCGACAGTTTTAACAGCAATATAATCGATGAAGCAGTAAAAGTTTTGTAATAAAGAATAGAACAAATACGTTAATATCTTAAAATGACATGATAATTCATGTCATTTTTTTATCTGCATGAAATTGATTATAACTGATCATAAATTATAGAAATTATCAATATGATTAAGCGGGAATTAACCAACACATATCTATCAAGTTTTAACCTACTCACTGAAGCTTTGTATTTATGCTGGTGTAATTCATTTTGCCTCGAAACAAATAGACTTGACAAAGCAGAGCTAAAAGAGCAAATTCAGTCATATGGTTATTACGATCACAAATACGCATACAGGAAAGAAGTTCCAATCAATTTTATCAACAACCTTGAATTTAAAACACTTGTCTGGGCAAACAAATTTTCGAATGCCCTTAGTCAAAATGAACTATGTGAATATGTTGAACTATACAAACAAGTAATTGATGAGGTTGAAAACAACTTGTTTCTACTAAAAAGTAAGGATGAAAGAATTGCTTATGCTAATATTCTATTGCGCAACTTTGACAAAGGTCACATTCATAGACGCAAGTTAGATGTTCCCGAACGTAACAGACTGTACAAAGAAACTTTTGAAGTAATTTTAGATCGGGAGTTTTTATCCAAAGATGGTGTATCGATTCAAGATAATGAATGTGCTGGAGCCTATCCAAATTATGATCTTACTGCTCGATTGATTAATCACCTTGATTTTATTGACAAGTTGATAGAATTATTCTCATGTTTCGAAATCGACCTTATATATTTGGCTACGAAATTCAAACTTAATTTATATATTTTCGACATAGATAAAAGAGAAATTGAAGGACAGGGAGAGCCTGAGTCAACAACTGGCAATTTATACAGTCTAATTGAAAAGAACAATTTCAAAGACACTACTCTTCCTAAATTCACATCAGCACTATCCGATGATTGTTTAATAAAAATAATGCACTATCTTTCAAACAAGAACAAACTAATTGATGCCAATATAGACACTTGGCTTTTTTGGTTTAACCGAAAATACATAAAAGTTCCCGAACCATTAAAGTGGAACAGTTCACCTACTCTGCTATCAAATATTATTCAACAACTATGTGGTGAAAGTATTTCCACCATTGTCAAAAAAGCTTTTAGTACGAATGTATATGTCAAACCAACTAAAAGCAAATATGGACGTAGCAGAATGCACAAAGAAATAGAACAAATTATCATCATTTCAAAGCAAAAAAACAGCTAAATCTCCGACCCAACTTCCGACCTATCATTAGCCTCTATTTGAGGCTATTTTTGTATTATTTCCGACCTAGTCCGACCCGTCCGAAGTCGGAGTCCTACTCAATAATTCCCATTATTTCATAGTATCTGCTTATATTTTTGATGATACATTTGTAGCAAGAAAGCCATTAGACTGCGCAGCTAGTAGCTTTCAAAAATCAAAAAAAACACAATCATGGAAACTAAATTTCAGCCAACAAACGAGACTCCGTTAGCAGCTCTTACCATTGGACAGTTCAAAGATTTATTAGGAGAAATGGTAAAACCGCAACTTGTAGTACAAACAAAGCAAGACGCTTTTCCTGATACATTCGGAAAAAATGAATGCAGTAAATTAACCGGCTACGCTGTAAACACAATCAACAAGATGATTTGCGAAAAAGCAATTCCATTTTACAAGAGGAATGCAAAAGTACTTTTCCGGAGAGAAGAAATCGAAGCCTGGCTGTTAGCCAACAGAGTCCAAACAGTAGAAGAATTTATCGAGGAAAAAGAAAATGCACTTTTCAACTCCAAATCCCCCAAATGATTTTATCTACCAACTATTAATTATTAATTAGCTAAAACATGAACTTCAAAGAACATTTCGAAAAGTTTGAAGCTGATCTCAGAAAGAAAATGCTTGATGATGAAACAATCATTGAGTCATTAAAGGATGTCAGTCAGCAGCATGAAGAACTACTCAAACGATTAGATAATTTAATGGTGGGATTGAATGAAAATCGAAAACTCCCAGACGATCCATTTTTCTCCAATGATGAATTCATGGATTTAATGAGTATCAGTGTACGCACCGCCCAGCTTTGGAGAGATCAGGGATTAATTAGTTATTCTCAAATCAGTGGTAAAATCTACTACCGTATGTCTGACATTCAGAAACTATTGGACGACAACTATCATAAATCAATTAAAAAGGCAAGAAAGCCATGATAGAAAAAAAAGAAGCCCCTTCGAACCTTGCAGTATCCGAAGAGGCAAATAAACCTGAGCACAACAAAACTACAAATTTCATTCAACAGCTAAAAGCGGAAATTCATGTCAATAGCCTGAATTCGGATGCAAATGATACCGCTTTCCCTATTAATGGACTACCTCAGGTAATCCTTGATTTTGCCTTGGAAGTTTCAGAGGTTTATGGTGTACCCATTGAATTCCCAGTCATGTCGGCTTTATGTGCTGTAAGTGCAGCAGCTAGGAAGAAGTTTGTAATAGACAGTGGCAAATATAAGAACTTTGGGCAATTGTGGGTTATGTTGGTCGCTCCTCCAGGAGTGGGTAAAACAGAACCGGTGGCAGCCGCTTTCCGTCCATTACAAAGACTTGACAATGCAAGCTACTGCGATTATCAATTGGAACTGAGCCGTTGGAAAGCGGAATGCGCAGAAGCAAAACAGCTCAAAACCCAGGAGCCGGAAAAACCATTCTTCAAACAATGCCTGATTGATGATTTTACTCCAGAGAGTTTATACCAAACTATGTTCCGCAACAGCGGATCCATATCACTCTATCGGGATGAATTATCTGGTTGGTTTGCCGACTTTGGTAGATATAATAAAAACGGTGAGATTAGCCGATATCTGTCTATTTTCAATAATGCACAATTCTGTATCAACAGAAAAAGTGAAGAACCATTACAAATTCCTGAGCCTTTTCTGACCATTTGCGGAACAATTCAGCCCGAAGTATTAAACATAGCATTGAGCAGCAATACACTCAAGGAAAACGGTTTTGCAAGTCGCTTTCTGTATGTCTATCCCAAAGAAGTTAGAAAACAAAAGTATTCCGAAAGAACACCGGACAAAATGATTGTTGACCGATATGAAAAACTAATTACTCATTGCTATCAACTCTCAAGGGTTGAAAATCCATTTACACTTTCCGCTGAAGCGAAAAAGCTGTTTATTGAATACGCCAACCAAACCACCGACTTGGTAAATAGCTGCTCAAATAACTTTGTTCGTGCTACTTATGCCAAAATGGAGATTCAGGTACTTAGACTAGCTCTCATTATTCAAATCATTAGAGGTATTTACGATAATACCGAATGGCAACAGGGAATGATAACAAAAGAAGCTATGCAATACGCAATTAAGCTTTGCAACTACTTTAATTCAAAAATACTGTTGGTTGATGCAACCAAAAGTCCAACCAAAATGAATCCCGCTGAAGCAATCAAAACCATTCAAAAAGAATATGGCATTAAAAACAAACAGGCATTTGCAGATTCAATTGGTTTGTCACGACAATTTATCTCAAAAATCTGCAACGAATAAAAAGTTTCAATTCTGCAACGAAGTTCAACGTAAGCTAATTGTGCATTATTCATTATCAATTATTCATTATCAATTGCCCTTGGTTGCGGAGTTGCGGTTGCGGTCGGCTGAAAAGCTTTACCAGTATAGCTTTCAGAAGAAATACCCCGCAACAAAAACAAAAACAAAATAACTTTTCAAACCGATTTTAGTTGCGGTAAAATATCGCTACAACTGCTTACAGCAAAGAGTTTCAGCCAGTTTTCACCGCAACCAAGCAATTTCCAAAGAAAATACTTAAAAATGGAATTACAGGAACGGTTGAGAATACAAATTCTGTCCCCAACTATCAATTTTCATCTATCAATTTTCAATTATCAATTATCAATTTTCAACCATGAACTATCCTCAACCATATCTCCAACCCTACAAAGGCAAATCCACTCGCCACGATTGCCCATCATGCAAAGCGAAACTTAGTTTTACGCAGTATTTAGACGGCAACACGCATAAACCCATTCATGACAAGGTCGGTAAATGCAACCGCGAATCCAAATGCGGTTACCATTACACCCCAAAACAATATTTTTTAGATAATCCGCCTAATTGTAGAGATGTGATGCCTCACGTCTCAAATAAAATTCAAGTTCCAAAACCAGTAGCACCAGCACAGCTACCCTCTACTATTAATTTTAGTTTTGTTGAATCTTCCGCCAGCTACAAAAGCAATTTCGTACGTTTCCTTTGCGAATTTCTCACCGTGGAACAAATGACCTTAATCGGAGAAAACTATGCCTTGGGAGCAACCAAAAACAGAGAAGTGATCTTTTGGCAAATAGACACCAAAGGCAAGGTCCGTACAGGTAAAATCATGCAATACAATCCCGAAACTGGACGAAGGCTAAAACACGAAAGCGGAGCAATTGATTGGGTTCATAACAAACTCAAGAAATCCTGCACATTACCGCAAGATTTTAATTTGCAGCAATGTTTCTTTGGTGAACACTTGCTGACACTCTATCCGGATAAAACTGTGGCAATTGTTGAAAGTGAAAAATCCGCCATAATCGCCAGTGCCGTTTTCCCTGACTTGATTTGGCTAGCAGCTGGAAACCTAAACGGATTATCTGTTGAAAAATGTCAGGTACTTAAAAGCAGAAATGTAATCTTATTTCCTGATTTAGGAGCTTATGAAAAATGGAATACTAAAGCGGATGAAATACAAAAACAATTCGATTGCAATA
>CAIUKZ010000068.1 GCA_903899865.1 uncultured Bacteroidales bacterium
ATCTTATTAGTTGCCAAGGCTTTCTTCAAAACCCTTGGACTAATAAGAGCGGGGTTTTCCCTCATGGAATCATTAGTTCGTTTTTTCAAAACTCCTAATGATTAATTCGGGTTTAAATAACGCACGGGACACATCTTGTTCAAATTTTGAAAAAACAAAGAACACATAATTTTGCCTTACGGCAAATGGCTGTTGTTATATTAAAACCAAGTCATCTTACTATGTGTTGGAAAAATAGCTCCAAAAATTGAAAACACTTTAAAATTCTGTGTTTTAGCAGAAATGTCGTATTTTTGTAACATGAACATTGTGAATAACAACAACATTGTGTATTTCTACACAAGCCGAATGGGTGGTGTCAGTACAGGCAATTATGCCTCGTTCAACCTCAGTGAATTTACTGGTGATGACTTCAAGTCTGTACAATCCAACAGAACCTTACTACTCAACACATTGGGCAACAGCAACCTGCAGCTCATCATACCTCACCAGACACACAGCAATGAGGTTAGAATCATCGATTCATCGTTTCTAGAAATGTCCACTGCAGATCAAAGCACTTTCCTTTCGGGCGTAGATGCACTGGTGACTGACCTTCCTGAAGTTTGCATAGCTGTAACCACAGCCGACTGTGTCCCGATAGTGTTTTTTGATGAACGAAAAACAGTTATTGGCGTGGCTCATGCGGGGTGGAGAGGGACATGTGGGTTGATTGCAAAAAACACGGTAGAAGTGATGAAAAATAAATATGGCTGTGCAAGTAATGAAATCAAAGCTTATATCGGACCCTCCATCTCACCTTCTGTCTACGAAGTAGGAATGGAAGTAATCGAAGAGTTTGAAAAAGCCGGATTTGAAACATCCGCCATAGCCACACCCCTACAGGACAAGTACTTACTCAATTTGTGGGAAGCCAACATCCAGGTACTGGAGAAATGTGGAATAGAACGGAGCAATATTGAACTATCTGAAAAATGCACCTTTACCGAACATGAGCTATTCTTCTCCGCTCGAAGACTGGGTATTAAATCGGGTAGAATACTCAGTGGTGCATACATCCAATCAAAAGTTTTTTTCACCAATACAGACTCTGATATTCAAACAGTTAAGAATAAAAAATAAAATAATCAAAATATTTTGAGTTTCCAATAGTGGTAAGTTTAGGTATAGCTGTCATAATGATGCAGTGAAGAATTTTTCTTTGCCATTCTAATGATAATATCTATCTTTGGGTTTCTTAGTTTGATGAATAACAAATGACATTCACCTGCAGTATATGATTGTAAAAGATACGATAACACTTTTGCAAGAAGGCGATCACGCTGCCTTTGAGCAACTTTTTGATGAGTATTTTGATGCCTTGTGTAGGTATGCTTATTCCATCATCAAGGACATGGATGAGGCCGAAGACTCGGTTCAAAAAACATTCTGTAAGCTGTGGGATCAGCGAGAGGAGTTGAATATACACACCTCTATCAGCTACTACCTCTACAGAATGGTGCACAACGACTGCCTAAACAGAATAAAGCAGATTAAGCTACATCAAGAGCACAATCTCAATTATTCAAATATGGTGCAGACTGACAACGACTCTGTGAGTGAGCACATTGCCACCACAGAGCTACAAGAAGCGATTAAAAAAGCACTGGATAACTTGCCACCACAATGTAGAAAAGTGTTTGAATTGAGCAGAAATGAGCAAATGTCTTATGCCGAAATAGCACAAGAACTGGGCATAACGAATAATACAATCGAAAATCACATTTCTAAAGCACTCAAGTTAATGCGCATCGAATTATCCGAATTTTTAACTTTATTGATTATCCTGTACTTAAACAAATAGAACGCCATGGAAACAAACTACGACATACTGCTGGCTCGCTATTTTGGAGGCAATGCTTCCGAAAAGGATATAAGTGCTATTGAACAATGGATTGTAACATCGCCTGAGCATCAAGCCGAATTTGATGCAATGACCAAACTATACGCACAACTTGGCGGGATAGCACTCACCGACATGCCAAAACCAAATGCAAAACGCAACAAAGCTGCATTTATGGCTCATATCAACACGGCAACTACTAACAATACTAAGTCAATACAGCCTGTATCCAAATCAATACCTTTCAAACGATGGATGGCAGTAGCTGCTAGCATCATTGTGATAGCTGTACTATCTACCATGGTGTGGAAAACCCCAATGACGGCCAACCACGACGACATCATAGTAGCTACTCAAATGAACATCAAGCAAGCGATATTGCCTGATAGCACTAAAATCGATTTATCAGAAAACAGCAAGATAGTCTATAGTGCCAATTTTGCAAAAGGTAAAAAATCGTTGACACTGGAAGGCGAAGCATCGTTTGACGTGGGGCACGAAGGTGAAGGTCAACTACAGGTGAATGCCGGTGAAACCATCATCGAAGACATTGGCACCGTGTTTCAAGTAAAAGCATATACCGACAGCAATACCATACAAGTAACCGTATCGCAAGGACAGGTACATTTCTATACCAAAACGAATGAAGGACTGGTGATCAATGCCAATGAAACTGGCGTGTATAACAAATCTACCAAACAGTTTAAACTCCTTGTGCCAACAGCCGAAGTGCTAGCACAAACAGGATTGCACGTACATTTTCAAAGCATGAAGATAAAGGAGGTGGTAGATATTATCAGCAAAGCCTACAAAGTGAATATCCGATTTGCACAAACTAGCATTGGCGATAGACAAATCACTGTGAAATTTGATGGTGAGAATCTTGAACTCGTATTGCAAGTGATAGCCGAAACACTGGAGGTAAATCTTGAAAAAGACGACAAAGGATACGTCTTTAAGCAAAAAGAATAGCTATGAAATTGCGAAATACTAGTATTACATTATTCGTCCTTGCGTTGCTTCCTATGATGGTGGCAGCGCAAGTGGCGTTTTTAGACAAACCTGTTAGCCTCCAATCGGGGAAAATGTCACTAAAGGCATTTCTTACAACTATTAGCAGCCAAACCGAATGCGTGTTTTCTTACGATCCAATAAAAATTAATGATAAGCAAATGATAAGCGTCGAGGCGTGTACTAAACTTCGAATGCTATCTGCATTACAAAAAGAATTACCCGCTTACATTCAAATCAAAATTCATGGCAAGTATGTGGTGCTACAAAAAAAAACAGAATTGGATTTAAAACTTAAAACGAATGCTGCACCTGCACTCAAAATGCAACCAGCAACACCCCTACCCGACTACCCAACTTCCCAAAACGACAGCATCGCTACAATCGTGACACCACAAACAGAAACAATAATTACCAAAGACAGTACACCTGTAGCTGTAGAATTACAACCCAATAAGCTAGAAAAAGAAGCAAAAACGCTCCAAACAGAGACAATAACAAATGACACGATTCAAAATAAGAGAGAACCCGAATCAACGATCTCGCCATCTACAAATGACAAGCCAAAAACAACTGAAACCACAGCTGAAATAAAGTTGCCACCATACAGCATAAGTGATTTTATGAGAAAAGACCTTGTATGTCAACTTGAATTTGCAGGGTTTAATTCCATGGGGGCACTTTCGTTACGATTGGGAGCAAAAAACATCTACGCCATCATTTCTGCTGGAGGGCTGGCTAATAATTATAACTTTGGAGGGATAGGACTGGGAGTTCAAGCACAAGTATATAAAAAATTTGGCATGAATGTGGAACTGCTACGCCACAGAATATCCAGCGGTGCAGCCTTCAATGTAGGGGTTAGAGGCACAGTGGGACAACTGCGTGGTGAACTAAACTACTCGTTTAATAAAACATTAAGCATTTTTGCTGGTCCGAGTTTGGTGCTCATCACCACCTCCTATTACCGTGCACCCATCACCACAAATGCAGAAAGCACCAATATTTCACTCGGCAGAAGTCTCCAATTAGGACTGATAGCAGGTGTGAGAATGAATATTCCAGCAATATTTTACCCCCAAAAATAAATTATTTTAAAAAATATTTACCAGTCAATTATCTAATAATCTGTAACATAACTTCTAAAGCCATAATAAATTTCTAAAAAAAGAGATTTTTTTTCAAAAACGAATAGTGGCAGTGACAATGTGGTTTGTCTTAAAAGTACATTAAGCAAAGTAACACACATTCAATCACAAATTAAAACTTAGAAATTATGAAAACAAGAAAATTTTGGGGAATCCCTACAGTAATGGTTGGTATTGTACTAGTAGCTACATCTTGCCAACAAGACATGAATCAACCAACCGTGTCTGCTCCAGTGTCTAGCAAATCTATCGAGACAACAATCAGCAACGACGTTCAAGCGTCAAGTATGAATCAAGAAGTGGTGACAAGTGCCGCCGAGTACATTCCAGATCTTAACTCAGCAAGCTTCAACACCAACGGAATGCAAAAAGTAAAAAGGTACAACACCGTGGTGGTAACTTTGGAAGAACCAGATCATGAAAGTTTCCCTAAAATCATCACCATCGATTTCGGAACCAATGGATTTGTAGGCAAACGCCTCAATGTACTAAAAGGCAAAATCATTGTTACCATCAGTTCAAAACACACCAGAACTTACACTTTTGACAAATTCTCTATCAATGACAACCAAATCAAAGGAAGTAAGTATGAAAGCTTCAACGGCAGCGACACGTGGACGTATTCTGACAAAGACACCATCGTGTTAGTAAATGGCAACACTTACATTCGCCACACCAACAGAGTTCATAAACTATTGGATTTCAACAACACACCATTCATTTTCAATGATGATACCTATGCCATCACTGGCGATATCATGGGTGTGAATCCAGATGGAAAAGTGTACACCATGACAGCTTTGGAAGACGCTCCCCTTGTTGCTTACACAGGATACAACTACTTTATCAAAGGTAAATTGAACATCAGCTATGAAGGAAAAAGTGCTGTAGTAGATTTTGGTGAAGGCGCTCATGATAGTGTAGCCACTGTAACAATGGACGGCGAAACAAAAGAAATCAACCTTGCTGAAACTACAGAAGTTCCTCATCCTTAATTACCCATCAACCTCTGTCCATAGACCTTATGGACAGAGGTAATAAACAAAACATTCTCAATCAAAAAATTACGAACAAATAAAAACTTTACAATTATGAAAACATTCAGCTACATCACCATGATTGCAACAGCTCTATTTTTAACCGTTGCAGCAAGCTCTTGCCAAAAAGAAGAAACAGCAGGATCAATGACATCACTAACCGCCACATCAGGTGACATAGCACAGTCACAACTGGCTGGCGATGAGGCTGTAAGCGCAGCCGACGATTACGTGCCAAGCAATGTAATGAGTGCCGCTCCACAAAAAGCACCAGCACTGGTATCCAAAGACTCGATAGAGATATCTGTGAGCCATCCTGACAGCATGACTGTAAAAGTTGAAATTGACTTTGGAAACTCTGGCGTGATAGGAAAAAGAGGCAATGTCCTTAAAGGTGAACTAGAAGTACTCATCAATAAAAGAACCAAAACTCGCACCATCAGTTTCGTCAATTTCTCTGTCAACGACAACCAAGTAAGAGGCAGTAAAACAGTGGAATATGGTAAAAATACAGCTGGTCAACCAACCTGGACCATTACTGCTAGAGATACTATTATCCGCAAGGAAGACGGTGCTATGGTAATCTGGAATTCAGACCGAGTGCGTACTCGCACCAACGACAACGGCACACCACTTAACCTATGGGACGATGAATACAGCGTATCTGGGACAGCCAATGGCGTGAACGCAAAAGGAAAAGCCTACACCATGACAATAGATAGCAATAATCCATTGGTATTCTATGCCAACTACCAACACATTGTAAAAGGAAGCATGGTGATTGCAAGCGAACAAAAATCAGCACTTTTGGATTATGGCGATGGCACAAAAGACAACAAAGCCACTGTAACTGTAAATGGCACCATCAAAGAAATCACTCTAGGAAAATAAAACTAATATCATAAAAGTACAAATAGCCAAGCTCACATGCAGCTTGGCTATTCGTTTTTTTTTATTAACATTGCTCAAATCGAACAAGCATAGGGTGAGCGACATCCGTCATTTACCACCCCGTTCCTCGTAGCGTATCGTAATTTTAGATGTTCGCCGAAGCGTCCAGTGACTGCTGCACAACAGCCACGAGACGCTTTGCCAAATACCCTACGCAAATATCATAAGATGAGCAAGACCCTTTTTGGCTATATTGTATGTTGTGCACTGGGCTTTTTAATTTCTTTCAATAAATCATACAAATTGTCTGTAATTATAGCCTTATCACTTTCAAGATTGACTATCCCCATTTTGATTTTACGTTTAATTTTAAATCCTAATATAAAACTATATTTGAAAGACAATTGAATCAATATTTTTTCCAACTCTCTCAAAGTAAGTTCCTGAGAAGTCTCAAGAATAGACAATAAATAGATATAAATTTTTTTAATATTTTGAGAAGAATCAAATTTTACATTTCTATCAAACACATATTGTTCAAGTATAAATTTAAGTTCAATACCAATTGAAGGTGAAATTGATGATATATCATCAATTAATTGGTCTATATTTTTTAGAGAATTTTCAT
>CAIUKZ010000069.1 GCA_903899865.1 uncultured Bacteroidales bacterium
AACTTCTTTTTTGTCCCAGCATCTGGTTGTGCCTGTATCAGTTCCAAACACTTCTCTAAGGTCAATGTAGTAGGATCTGTTCCTTTTGGAATTTTATAGTTGATTTTATCGCGGGTAAAATAGGCACCAAATCGGCCATTTAAAACTTGTATTTCACCATCCTCACCCAAAATCTGTATCACTCTATTTTTCTCTTCCTCACGTTTTGCCTCTATAATTTCCACAGCTCTTTCGGCTGTCACGTCCATTGGATCATCTGTTTTGGGGAGTGAATAGAACGTAGAATCGTGACGAATGTATGGTCCAAATCGTCCAATGGCTACCGTCATTACTTTATCTTCGTATTCACCTAGCTGGCGAGGTAATTTAAACAATTCCAGTGCTTCCTCATAAGTGATGCTTTCAATAGATTGTTCCTTGCGAAGTGATGCAAACACTGGTTTTTCCTCTTCATCAATTGTTCCGATTTGCGCTAGTGGCCCAAATTTACCAAGTTTGACAGAAAGTTGACGTCCTGAGACGGGGTCAGTGCCGAGAATTCTTTCTCCTACTTGACGCTCCGAGTTTTTCATGGTATCCTCTACGATGGGATGAAATTTTTTATAAAATTTATCAATCGATTCAGTCCACTTAATTTCACCATCAGCGATGTTGTCAAATTCTTTTTCTACATCGGCAGTAAAGTTATAATTCAGAATATCAGGGAAATATTCAATCAAAAAGTCATTTACTACTAGACCAATGTCGGTTGGGAATAGTTTTGATTTTTCGGCGCCTGTATTTTCGAATTTTTGTTGATCGGAAATTTCACCTCCTTTGAGAGTTAAAAGATTGTATTCTCGCTTTTCTGGATCACGATCACCTTTTTCTACATACAATCTATTTTGGATGGTTGAAATAGTTGGGGCGTAGGTTGATGGGCGTCCGATGCCTAGTTCTTCGAGCTTACGCACTAAACTGGCTTCAGCATAGCGAGGCGGTTTTTGCGAAAATCGTTCTTGTGCTATTATTTCAGCAGGGAGCAATGGCTCACCACTTTTCATGGTAGGCAATAATGAATCGTTTTCGGAGTCATTTTCATCATCAGTGGACTCTAAATAAACTTTCAAGAATCCATCAAATACAATCACCTCACCGGATGCTACAAATTGCTGTTTAGCGCCAGAGACATGGATAAATATGGAGGTTTTTTCCAATTCGGCATCCGACATTTGAGACGCAATGGTGCGTTTCCATATCAGTTCATACAGTTTTTTTTCCTGTGAAGTGCCATCCACGCTGTGTGCATTCATGTAGGTAGGGCGAATGGCCTCATGCGCCTCTTGAGCTCCTTTGGACTTGGTGTTAAATTTTCGGATATGAACATATTTTTCACCAGCCATGCTGATAATTTCGGCTTTACTTGTACCAAGGGCCATGTCCGATAGATTGACAGAGTCAGTACGCATGTAGGTAATCTTTCCTGACTCATACAGTCGTTGTGCCACTTGCATGGTTTGAGCCACTGAGTAGCCCAATTTACGAGCAGCCTCTTGTTGGAGTGTGGAGGTGGTAAAAGGAGGTGCAGGTGATTTTTTTGCGGGCTTGGTGACAATATTATCAATCGAAAAGCTGGCATCCTTACATATCTGTAAAAATGCTTGTGCTTCTGCTTTCGTACCGAATCGTTGTTGAAGTTCGGCTTTCAGTTCTACAGCCTTACCATGAATGTCAGTCGATTTAAAAATTCCAGACACTTTATAATTAGCCTCAGCGTTGAACTGATTGATTTCGCGCTCACGCTCTACAATCAGTCTGACCGCAACCGATTGAACTCTACCAGCCGAAAGTGATGGTCTAATTTTGCGCCAAAGTATGGGTGAAAGTTCAAAACCAACTATCCTATCCAACACCCTGCGTGCTTGCTGCGCATCCACAAGGTTGACATCAATTCCACGTGGATTGTCAATAGCATGTAGAATGGCCTCTTTGGTTATTTCATGAAAGACAATGCGGCGGGTATTTTCTTGTTTGAGTTTTAGCTCTTCGAATAAGTGCCAAGCAATGGCTTCTCCCTCACGGTCCTCATCGGAAGCCAACCATACTATTTCAGCATCTTTAGTTGCCTTTTTGAGTTCGGCTACAAGTTTCTTTTTGTCAGTTGAGACCACATAGTCTGGCTGATAATTATTTTCAAAGTCAATACCTAAGCCTTTTTCAGCCAAATCACGTATGTGTCCGAAGCTTGACATTACTTGGAAATCTTTTCCTAAAAATTTCTCGATGGTTTTTGCTTTCGCAGGGGACTCTACAATGACAAGATTTTTGGACATGGGTCGGTTTTAATCAATTAATAATGTGAAATAAACGTTGAAAATAGGATGGTAACTATCCTGCCAGTAATGATCAATCACTTGATTTTACAAGCTCCAATTCATCAGTGCGCAACTCGGGAAGATGAAACTGGGTGCAAAATAACAAAAACAAGTTGGTATATGCCAAATTTTCAGTCGATTATTTTTCTTTTTTGTAGTTTTTTCAGTCTTATAACATTCTTGATTTCTTGTTGTTCAATAAAAAGGCGAGCGCCATCAAGTAGGTTACACATGATGGCGCTCTGGTTTGAAGCGTGATTTTACAAGTATTAGATTGGCTTCAAATGGGATATTGGGGAATATGAAACAAACATGACAAAATTTAATCTATTTTGACCCACAAGGGCATGATTAGATTTTGTCATGAGAGTTCTCCCTTCAAGTCGGGACAGGCTATCTGACAATAAAAAACAACAATTATAACCAAATGAAAAGCCACTCCACAGTTGATTGTGGAATAGTATATTGCTAAAAAGCCCCTTGCTAAAATGTAAGAATGAAACTAAATTTATCGAAAGATAAGAAAGGAAAGACTCCACTTGGAATTTGAAAAGGGAGAAAAACACACAGGGCGTGTATTCTGAAAAAGCGGATTTGACATAGCTATTGTAGCTACAGACATTCGCTGTTGTTTGTACGGCAGGTTGATTCAATTTCTTAGAAATCAAAACACCTTCAATAAAAAAGATTTTCCCCATTTAAATGGTAACGTACTAGATTTTAGCTTTATTATCACTGTTCAATTAAGGTCAGATTGAACAAATGTATTGCTTGAGAATTTAAGGTTGAGAAACTATGACTGAAGTTTCGCTAGGCAAAGATGTGTTTTATGTATAAATATCAAGGAATATTGTCTATTTTTTTATCTTTTATTAACAAGGCTACATTAATATTATCACTTTTAGCACCAAAGTGGTGAAATAATTCCAGCGTACAAAAATGGGGATAAAACGAAAAAGGTAGGACTAAAATGATTGAATAAAGAGTACATCCAAAGACACAAACAAGTAGAGACTTCAGATGCGGCGTATCTACTATTCTTCTAATTGTTGAAGTATTTTCTCAATATCTTTATCAAGAATATGCAGTTGGTCTTTGCAGATTTTCATAAGCTCTGTGGCGCGTTTGACCTTACTGGATATTTTATCCATATCAATTTCCTTGCTAGTTTCAAGGTCAATTAGTATTTGTTCCAGTTCTGCCACAGCATCGGAGTAGTTGATAGATTGCTTTGCCATTGTTTTAGTTTGTTTGAATAGTGATAATTCTGGATATTTTAACCCTTTATTTGTGTCGTGTGCGCACCATCCGTTTGGTGTGTCCAACCACTGACAGCTACAAGAACAAATAATCCGTGCTTATTCATCCGAAAAATCGACCAGTACGCTTCTGTATGAACTATAAATTTTAGATTTCGAAATGAATCCTACATAATTTCGTTGCTCGTCCACCACCGGCAAATACCAAGCACCTGTAGCTTCAAAGAGTTCCATTACTCCTTCCATTTGCATTTTCGAGGTGATTGTTGCGGGTGCTGATGTCATTATTTTACCCACTGTAAAGCGATTGTAATGTTCTTGCCTAAACATAACATTTCTAATTTCATCCAGCAAGACCACCCCCATCAATTTATTATTTCTAGGGTTAATCACAGGAAAGATATTGCGTTTGGACTGGGAAATGATTTTAACCAATTCGCCTAAAGTCATGGCAGGATACAAAGTAACAAAATCATTTTCGATAAAATTTTCGATTTTCAACAAAGTAAGTACAGCTTTGTCTTTGTTGTGAGTCATCAGTTCCCCCTTTTGAGACAGTCGCATGGCATACAGACTATGAGGTTCGAAAATAATGATGGTCAAATAGGAGATGGTAGATACAATCATCAGCGTAAGAAAAAGACTGTACCCGCCTGTCAGTTCGGCAATGAGAAATATCCCTGTGAGTGGAGCATGCATCACCCCTGACATCAGGCCTGCCATACCTGCCAGTGCAAAATTTTCTTCTGGCACACCGCAGCCAAAATGATTGAGAATACGCGCAGCCACAAAACCAGTGATACAACCCACAAAAAGCGAAGGTGCAAAAATTCCACCCACTCCTCCAGCACTAGTAGTGGATGCAGTTGCGAAAATTTTGAAAAGGATGATGAAAGTAAAAAAGCCCATAATCACCCATGGGTTATCACCAAACTCCTTGAACAAACTTCGAGACATGATCAGATCCGTCTGCTGATTTAACACTAGGTTGATGGATGAATAGCCTTCACCATAAAGAGGTGGAAACAAAAAAATCAAGATGCAGAGTACTGAGCCACCAATGGCTAATTTGATATATGGCGATTTGAATCGTCGATAAAAGCCTTCGAGACCATTCATCCCTCTTGAGAAATAAAGGGACACTAATCCGCATACAACTCCAAGCAATAATAAATAGGGAATTCTGCCCACTTCAAATGGTTGAAAGGATGTGAAGTGAAGCATTAAAGTACCACCTGTGTAGGCGTAGGAAAGTGAAGTGGCTGTAACCGATGAAATGATTAATGGTATGATGGAGGTCAGCGTCATGTCAAGCATCAACACCTCCAAAGTAAAAACTAGTCCTGCTATCGGCGCCTTAAAAATACCACCAATAGCTCCAGCGGCACCACATCCCACTAGGAGCATGAGTGTCTTTTGGTCCATTTTGAAGAATTTACCCAAATTGGATGCCATAGCAGCACCTGTAAGCACAATAGGTGCTTCGGCACCTACCGATCCACCAAAACCGATGGTAATGCTACTGCCTACGAGTGATGTCCACGTATTGTGGAGTTTAAGGATACTTTTTCGTTGGGATATTGCATACAGTATCCTTGTGACACCATGGCTGATATCGTCCTTTACTACAAATTTCACAAACAAAAAGCTGACCGCAATTCCTATTACAGGATATCCGAGATACCAATAATCCAAGTTTTTGGAGTGAAAAAGCAATCCTTGAATAAAATGGATGGTGTACTTCAACAAAAAAGCAGCGGTGGAGGTCAAAACACCAACAAAAAAACTCAAAATAAGAATGAATTGTCGTTGACCAATGTGGTGCTCCCGCCAATCTATCATCCTCAAATACCAATTTTTACTTTCCATGATAATATTAAATGCACACACAAAGATATTCAAATTTAATAAATATCACAATGTTCAATGAATTGTATGCTACAATAACAAAATCTTGAATGTCAAACACCTTTGCCGTTAAAAAGGATTTCAATGGTATAAATAAGAATTTTCACATCGGTGAAAAGTGACATGTTTTCTAAGTAGATGATATCAAAATTGAGGCGGTTTATCATTTTTTCAAGCGTATCGGTATAGCCCACTTTTATTGGGCCCCATGATGTGAGACCTGGTCTTATTCTATACAATAAGCAGTAATAAGGTGCCTGTGAAGAAATTTTATCGATAAAGAACTGTCTTTCGGGTCGGGGCCCCACTAGACTCATATCGCCTTTGAGGATATTCCAAAACTGTGGGATTTCATCCATCCTATATTTCCGAAGAATTCTCCCTGTGGGAGTGATTCGATCATCATTCGGGCTGCTTAGCTTGGGTGTGCCGTTCTCTGCACCTTGATACATGGTTCGGAATTTATAGATGGTAAATGGCTTGCCCAGTCGTCCTATCCGTTCTTGCCTATAGAACGATGAACCCTTCGACTCCATTCGTATCTTCACCATGATATATATCAAAAGAGGAGAAAGAAGGAGAAGTGACAGGGAAGAAAACAGAATATCAATGCTTCTTTTTACGCTTGTTTCCCAGTTGCTCATGGTGGGATTGGTGATGCTTACCAATGGTATGAGTCCCATTTGATTGATTTTGGCACTTCCAGTAATGATTTCATGCAGCCGAGGTGTAAATTGGATGGTGATGTTGTATTTAAACAATTGGTTGAAAATGCCATAGAGGGTCTTTTCGTCCATGCTATCTTCTGCGGCTATGATAATTTCTTTGATGTTATGACTCTTGATTATTTGGTCAATATTTGCAAGTTTTCCTACAATCTTATCATTGGGAACATTGCTCACCATTCGTCCAAGCCCAACGAAACCAATAAATGTATTTTTATCGGAGTTTTTTTCTAACTCCATACTAGTTTTTAAAGCTGTATCGCCAGTACCTATAATCAATGTGTTTATCGTCCATTGCTTTGTCCTGAATTTTTGTCGAATATCATTTGCCAGCAAAGTTCTAAACAACAAGCTGATGAACATTATCAACAAAAAAAGAACGAACATCGAAATATAGAAGTATTTTAACGAAACAGTTACATCCCCAATTTTCAAAAAAACGAATACTGAAACAGAAAGAATGGCTGAAGCGGCGAAAGTACTCAAGATATTAAATATGCGAGTGTGTAGATGTGGTGATTGATAAAAACCAGTAAGATAATGTACAAGAAGACAAACACAGGGAAAAATCATGAAGCTGAGGATGTAATAGCTAGCATCCATTGGGTAGCTAATTTCTCCAAATAAGCTAAAATCATTGATTAATTTTCGAAACGCTAAGAATGACACCCACACTAGAATGGATGAAATAATATCAAAAAGGATAAACTTTCTCAACAATACACGTTCGTTCATAAAAACAATCTAGTTTCACTCATTTGAGTGGCAATTCTGATTCGAAAAAAAATGTGGGGACTAGGTATGGATTGGTCTTCGTTCTACGAGAACTATTCCTTCACAATTTTAATGGTATTGCCACTACCAAGTTCAATAACAGAACAAGGTGTAAAAATAACCTTTTCTTCTTGACGATAATCAACCACGTAGTCCACCGATTGTTTAAGACTATCGGCTACCGTTTGAAAAT
>CAIUKZ010000070.1 GCA_903899865.1 uncultured Bacteroidales bacterium
GCCGGTAATGATTGCGTTGGTGAATTTGGCGTTTAAGTTTAAGAAACGATACTTCAAAAACTAATTGTTGTAAACACTTTTAATTATACCAACAGTACAAATAAAATGACCCAAAGTCATTTTTATGTCTACTGTTGGTAATGCCGTTGCTTCAAACAAATAGTCTCAATGAAACGAAGTCGAAATTGGACTATATTGTTTGTGCAAACGGTATAAGAATTACAACAAACAAAACAAATACTCCAAAAAAACCAAGCGATAATCCACAGAATGTTTTGCCAGTCAAATAATTATCCTTATCTTTGTGCCCGCTTTAATAAAATCAAATTACTAAATTACTAAAAGCTAAACAAACAGTATGTTAAATCATTACGAAACCGTTTTCATTTTAACTCCCGTTTTGTCTGATGTTCAGATGAAGGAAGCGGTAGAAAAATTCAAAGCCATTTTAACAGAAAATGGTGCGACTATCACCAATGAGGAAAATTGGGGCTTACGCAAACTAGCGTATCCAATCCAAAAGAAATCCACAGGGTTTTACTCGTTACTTCAATTTGACGCAGAGTCATCAGTTATTGCTAGTTTGGAACTTCAGTTCCGTCGTGACGAGCGAGTATTGCGCTTCCTATCATTCCGTCTGGATAAGTACGGATTTGAGTACGCAGAAAAAAGAAAGAGTGTTAAATCTAAAGAAGTAAAGGAGAACTAAACCATGGCAGCTAACTCAGGAGATATTAGATATCTAACTCCACCATCAGTGGACGTAAAAAAGAAAAAATATTGCCGTTTCAGAAAAAGTGGCATTAAGTATATCGATTACAAAGACCCAGAATTTTTGAAAAAATTCTTGAACGAACAAGGAAAAATTCTTCCTCGTCGCCTTACTGGTACTTCGTTGAAATATCAACGCAAAGTAGCTCAAGCAGTGAAAAGAGCACGCCATATTGCGTTGCTTCCTTACGTAACCGATATGATGAAATAATAAATAAGGAGGAAATACAACATGGAAATTATATTAAAAGAAGATGTAATCAATGTAGGTTACAAAGGCGATATTGTTAAAGTGAAAGATGGTTACGCACGTAACTTCCTTATCCCTACTAAAAAAGCAATCTTAGCGACTGTTCCAGCAAAAAAAATGCTTGCTGAAGACTTGAAACAACGTGCTCATAAAATAGAACGTCTTAAAAACGAGGCTGTTGCATTAGCTGAAAGTTTGAAAAACGTGACTCTTACTGTGGGTGCTAAAACTAGTACTACTGGTAAAATCTTTGGCGCTGTGGGTCCTATCCAAATCGCTGATGCTTTCGAAAAAGCAGGTTTTATTGTTGACCGCAAAGTGATTGTTATCAAAGATGCTGTTAAAGAAATTGGTTCATACACTGCTGTAGCTAGACTACACAAAGAAGTAACCGTTGAATTCTCTTTTGAGGTAGTAGCAGAATAAGATTTTCAATTCAAAATCAATAGGAAACTTCCGATGTACAATCTGTATATCGGAAGTTTTTTTATAATCCAACTTACTAACAAAAAAATACGCCCCAGATTTCTCTGAGGCGTAGATTGGGATTATTCCACAGTTTTTAATACGGGAACCACCTTATTTTATCAAATTCTTACCTGTCATTTCAGCAGGAATAGCTATTCCCATAATGTGGCATAGCGATGGTGCCACATCTGCTAAGATTCCATTTTCCACTTTAGCATCCTTATTGGAAGTAACATACACAAATGGAACTGGATTCAATGAGTGAGCCGTGTTAGGCGAGCCATCAGCATTCTCAGCATAATCAGCATTACCATGGTCAGCAATGATAATAACTTCGTAATCGTTTGCTTTAGCTGCTTCTACTACTTTTCCAACACAATTATCAATAGTTATCACAGCTTTCTGAATGGCTTCATACACACCGGTGTGTCCTACCATGTCGCCATTGGCAAAATTCAAAGCTACAAAATCATATTTTTGAGTGTTCAACGCATCAACCAATTTCTCTGCTACTTCGGGAGCGCTCATCTCTGGTTGAAGGTCATAAGTAGCTACTTTTGGTGATGCTACAAGAATGCGGTCCTCTCCCTCGAACTCACTTTCTCTGCCTCCTGAGAAAAAGAATGTAACGTGAGCAAATTTTTCTGTCTCTGCAATACGCAACTGCTTCATTCCCAATGAAGATACATATTCACCCAGCGTATTTTGCACATTATCTTTATCAAAAAGAATATGCAAGCCTTTATAACTTGAATCATAAGGAGTCATGCAGTAATACTCCAGCGGAATGGTCTGCATACCTTCTTCTGGCATATCCTTTTGTGTCAACACTACGGTCAATTCTTTCGCTCTGTCATTGCGGTAATTAAAGAAAATCACCACATCA
>CAIUKZ010000071.1 GCA_903899865.1 uncultured Bacteroidales bacterium
CGCATTGCATTTCTTTTACCTAGCAATAGAAAAGCAGGTGTCACCCTGAGTTTGGTAAACAGCATGACCCAAAACACTGTGATGGCAGTCTTTGGCATACCTGCTTGTATCTATTTTTTTGCAAAGACACAAGGCAGCATGGAAACCGACATGGCTGGTTTTCTGCTACTGATGATTGGCGTTGTTTTTGGGTTTATCGCATTATATGCAGCGCTTCCAAGCATTGGGAAAAATCTATCTGAAAGCAACCTATCCAAAAAAGCCAAAGAATTTATCTTCTGCCTTTCGTATTACACGAAAAAAGATCTAGCAATTATCATGGGGCTTTCTGTGGTTCGTTATTGGATATTTTGTATACAATTCTATTGTATGTTGCAGTTTTTTGGCATTCACTTAAACATCTCTCAAGCATTCGTTGCAATTCCTGCCAATTACCTGCTTGTCACCTTCACCCCTTCGCTAGCATTCTCAGAGGCAGCAGTAAGAAGTAGCTCAGCACTACTATTCATCGGGGCATATTCTGGCAAGGTAGTCCATATCGCCTTGGCTGGAATATCAATATGGGCTGTGAATTTTATCATTCCCATGGTGCTAGGCACTGTAGTAATGATGATGGCAAAAAACTTTCTCAAATCAAAATAATAATGGCTGCCAACGTATTACATTGGACAGCCATTATTGCAAATTTCATCAAAACTTATACACCAAGTTTAGCAAAAAATTTCGAGTTGCCTGAGGATAAAGTCCCTTCATATCATACCTAGCATTGGAAACGCCATTATTGGTATAGGATGAATACACCCAAGCATTGCTCACGTACAATTCGTTCAACACATTGTTTACCAATAGGTTCAACCCGATGCTTCCCGCCTTACCCAAATCAAACAGATAGCCAACACGCAAATTGTTAACTAAATAAGCCTTCAGCGCTCTATCTTCACTGCCAGTATTGTCGATGTATTGTTTTCCGACATACATGGTCTGGAATGCAAATGACAGCTGTTTGAAATCCAAGGTCAAATTACTATTTCCTGTTATGCTTGGAGAAAAAGCGATGGGTGTATTTCCTAATTTATTTTCTACTTCGGGGAGTGGATTCCAAAGGGTGTCGAAAGTTGCTACATATTCTGCGTAATTAATAATTTTATTTTGACTTAAGGTGACATTCCCTGTCCAACTCAACCATTCGGTTGGTTTTACTCCAAGCATTATCTCTACACCTGTGCGGTAACTCAACGGTATATTGGTGGTCAATGCCTCACCTACTGAATTAATCTTACCATTGAGCACCAGCTGATTGCGGTAGTCCATATAATAGGCATTGAACCCTACATTAAAATACCGATTATGAATAAGATAACCTAACTCATAATCTATCAGTCGTTCTGCAACAGGAGCAGAAGCAGTAGGGTCAGTTGTAAAATTGGAACGCGTAGGCTCACGGTGCCCTACAGCAACAGAAGCATAGCATTTTACATGTTCATTCACATCATAATTTAACCCTCCTTTAGGATTGAAAAAGTGAAAGTATTTTTGAAAATCGAGCATGCCGTTTGGGTTAATATCATTTTCCCCATTTTTGCCTTTTACCTGATAGTCGATGTAACGGTATTGCAAATCGCCGTAAACACTCAATTGGTCCACAATGGAATAGCTGGATTTGACATATATATTAGCATCTGATTTTCTTCCGTAATTGTTGTAATACTCCTTATTGACAGCAACTGGTGGTAAAACAATTGGTGGTGAGATAATTGGTGGTGAGATAATTAATGAGTCAAGCGTCAATACTTTTCCATAATGCAGACCGTAGTAATGGTTTGCCCCTCCACCAATGACCAACGTCAATTTATCACTCGTATATTTGGCTGAAAACACAGCTCCAGCAAAGTCGTTATTCAACCATTTTTGTCTAATTAAGTTACTAGTATTGATTATTGTATCAGGTGCATGAACAATGGGGTCGATATCATAGGTAGAATAGGATTGTTTCACCTTGTATTCTTGATAATAACCCAGCCCTTTGGTATAATGGAGTGCGGAATTGATAGTCCATGCTTCATTGAGGCTGTGAATCAGATGGAGTTGATAATTGGTTTGAGTGTAATTGTCGGTTTGGTCAGGATAGAAATTCTTGCCAATAGGATTTAGATACGCATCCAAAGCCATCGCTCCTGACGGGTTGTAAGTACGGTTGGTAAGCAATGAGTCTGGTGAAATGCCATTCCACGCATGATAGGTTCTTTCACGCCCTCCAAAAGTAATAAACTTGACGATGGTCTTTTCGCTAAAATACCCTCCTTGCAGGAAATAGGCATTCAAATCGGAGGATGCTCGCTGAACGTAACCGTCAGAGTGGATATTTGACAATCTTGCATCAATTGCCCAGTGTTTAGCAATGAGACCACTACCTCCCTTAAGGGTCAATCGGTGTGTGTTGAATGAGCCATAGCTCACATTGGCTTCCACATTGGCTTTTTGATTTAATGGTTCTGTATTCATATTAATACTAGCACCAAATGCTCCAGCACCATTGGTAGAACTACCCACACCTCGCTGTATTTGCAAGCCCCCTAGCGAGGAGGCTAAATCGGGCATATTCACCCAAAAAACGCCATGTGACTCAGCATCATTGACCGGTATTCCATTGATAGTAACATTGATACGGCTAGCGTCAGTACCACGGATTCTAATCCCCGTATATCCAATTCCTGCACCAGCATCAGAGGTAGTTACTAGTGAAGGTGTCATAGCAAGCAAAAATGGCAAATCTTGCCCAAAATTCTGCTTGGCAATTTCAATTTTGGTGACATTGGTAAATGCAATGGGAGTGTTGGAGGATGCCCTCACACCATTGACCTGTACTTCGGAGAGACGAATGGTGGTGAGACTGTCTTTACTTGATTGTTGCGCATGCGCTACACTACCAGCAATCAACATGCTGGCAAAAAGAAAAAATACCTTTTTCATTTTTTAAATTATTATTCCCTCCTGAAATAAATTGACGAAGGGATAAGTTAAACAAAAAAGGGGAATAATAGAGAATAGACCAAAAAAAGAGGAAAGCGAAAAAAAGCGGCTTTTCTTTCCCTGCGTCGGCATTATCCGAATCAGGTTCAATGGGTATAATCTCAGCCTGATGATACCATCAAGCACCCCTAAGATTAAGTGAATGTAAATTTACAACCGCAAAGATAGCTAAAAAGTTCAAATGCAGCTAAAGGATTTTAACGAATTAAGCAAATTTGCCACATTTCCATTAACATCCATTCATCTATTTCGAAAAATGTATTACCTTTGGAGTTGAATTCAAAACACAATAAAAAGCTGATTAACAGAACATTATGAAAATAATTATTCTTAAATGGTTTCTTATTCTTTCTGGGATTATTCAAATCAGCTATTGGGGCATCAGCCACCTGCTTTTCCCGGAATGGTATCTTCACTCGGTAGGTATGGAATTGCTTGCAAGCCATCCAGGCGACACCTTAATTTTCTTAAATGAAATTGGCGTTCTAACTATAGGGATGGGGCTTGCTACAATTCTTGCTAGTTCGAATCCTGTGAAAAACATAGCCATTATCATTATGTTGTATGTTACCAGTATTGGTAGCATTTGTACTTCTTTGTATCATATTTTAGTCAAAGGCATAGCACACGGCGAGTGGGCAACTATCATTATTATAGGGATTCAAATGACCATTCTGACTGCACTGTATCCCTGGACAGAATTGAAAAGTTAAGCAGTTAATCGAAAAAAAAGTGACTAAATCTAAGACTTAGTCACTTTCTTTGCATCAATCGGTTCATTATCAATCTGCAAACTCCATCAAATATGCTTTGATAAAAGCATCAATATCACCGTCCATCACTGCTTGTACGTTGGATGTTTGGTAATTGGTACGGTGGTCTTTTACCCTTCGGTCATCAAACACATAACTGCGTATCTGCGAACCCCATTCAATTTTCTTCTTGCTGGCTTCCACTTTGGCGCTTGCAGCTCGGCGTTTTTCTAGCTCGAGTTCGTAAAGTTGCGACTTCAGTAGTCGGATAGCATTGTCCTTATTGCCAAATTGCGAACGGCTTTCGGTGTTCTCTATCACTATTTCGTCAGGTTGTTCGGTGACTGGATTGATAAACTTGTAATGCAATCGCACACCCGTTTCTACCTTGTTCACATTCTGACCTCCTGCCCCAGAAGAACGGAAAGTATCCCAACTTAAATTGCCTGGATTGACCTCAATTTCGATGGTATCATCGACCAATGGCACCACATACACAGAAGTAAATGAAGTCATACGTTTACCCTGTGCATTAAATGGAGAAACGCGTACCAATCGGTGGACACCATTTTCGGACTTCAGATACCCATAAGCCATCTCACCCTCTATCTGCATGGTCACTGTTTTGATACCAGCTTCGTCGCCATCTTGTAGGTTGGTGATTTCGCACTTATAAGATTGGCGTTCACACCACCGTTGATACATCCGAAACAGCATCTCTGCCCAGTCTTGAGCCTCAGTTCCACCAGCACCAGCCACAATCTTAATGACAGCACCCAATTTATCTTCCTCGTGCGAAAGCATGTTCTTCATTTCTAGCCCTTCGACCAATTCTAAAGCAATGACATACGCCTGATCAACCTCCTCTTCTGTCATCACTTCTTCACGGTAAAAGTCGTAGGCTAATTGTAGCTCATCTGTCGCAGTTTTCACAGCATTATATCCAGTTACCCAGTTTTTTAGTTCTTTGACTTTGCGCATTTGCACTTCTGCTACTTTTGCGTCATTCCAAAAATCGGGAGCCTGTGTACGAAGTTCTTCTTCTTCTATTTGAATAAGTTTTGTGTCAATGTCAAAGATACCTCCTCAACGCGTCCTCGCGTCCCAACACTTCTTTTAGTTGGTCTAATGTAATCATATTTATTAAAATTTATTATGAATTGAAATACTCAGAATTATAACAATCGTGTTAACTAGGGTGCCACGGGAAAGGTTAGTAAAAGCAAGAAAATAACACGAGCATAAAACTTAAGAAAAACCCAGCAACAACTTGCAACGGATTATGCGCTTTGAGCTCAAGACGTGCAAGCCCCACCAAGCCTGAAAAAAAGATGACTAAACCTATTAGCCAGGCTGGATTCATTCCCATCCGAAGACTTACACCAATGATACCACCCAACAAACCACCCATGGCCGACATGTGGGCACTAATTTTCCATTTCAAATTAATCAAAGTAACGATCAAGATTGAACTAGTACAAGCCACAGCCATAGCCAAAAAGAATGGTGGCAATTGTAAGCTTCTCCATAAGAAAAACACCCAGCAACAATAGCCAAAAAAGGTAAATAGATAGGGCACAGTACGCTCTTCTTTCTTTGAAATCATAACCGTGCTCACACTTCCTTTTTTTATCATCATGGCAATTGGAATCAGTGGCAGAATCAGCGTAAAAAAGATGGTGCCACCAACAGCATAAGCCTTCCAAACAAAAGGCAACATTGAGAATACCTCCATGTTGACTATCAACAGCAAACCATAAGTAGGTATCAACAAAGGAACAAAAACGATTGACACAATGTTATAAAATCGTTGCATTATGCTGTAATTTAAATAGTTATTATTCGCTAGTGGTATAAATTTAACATTCTTCAGAGATGACATGATGAGATATTTAGCAATCATTTGTATCGACAAAGAATACAAATCATCCTAAATCTCCTTTCTCATTCTTGCAACTGGTATGTTTAACTGTTCACGATACTTAGCTACAGTTCTTCGAGCTATCACATAACCTTTGGTTTTCAAGACCTCTACCAATGCATCGTCATTCAGTGGTTTTGATTTTTCTTCACTGTTAATGCAGTCTTGAAGTATCTTTTTTATTTCTTTCGTTGAAATTTCCTCCCCTGAGTCGTTGGTCATGGATTCTGAAAAAAAGTATTTAACAGAAAAGACACCAAACTCAGTCTGTATATATTTGCTATTGCTCACCCTAGAGATAGTCGAAATGTCATAGCCAGTCATGTCGGCTATATCTTTCAATATCATTGGTTTTAAGAAGGTTTCATCACCTTCAATAAAAAAGGCTTTTTGATATTCTACAATTGCAGTCATGGTTGCAAGCAGGGTTTGTTGCCGTTGTTTGATGGCATCAATAAACCAACGTGCTGAGTCAATTTTTTGTTTAACAAACATCACCGCATCCTTCATCTCCCTGCTCTGATTCTTCTTATTACCAGTATAGTCCTGGAACATTTCGTTGTATGTAGCACTGACTCTAAGTTCTGGGATATTGCTGTTATTCAATGACACAGAAAGCTTATTCTCATCATTTTCCAAAATAAAATCAGGAACAATGGTGGACATGGACTTTTCTAACACATTGCCACTCCAGGCATTGCCAGGTTTGGGATTGAGGTGCACAATTTCATTCATCACCCGTTTTAGACATTCATCATCGATATTAAGTGATTTTGTGATTTTGTCGAAATGTTTTTTGGAAAATTCTTCAAAATACTCGGCTAGCAGTTTCTTGGCAATAGCAACATCAGTACTGTGTTTTTTACGGTCAAGTTGCAAGGCAAGGCACTCCTGCAGAGTAGTAGCACCTACTCCAGCTGGATCAAACTGTTTTACCATGTCAACAACCTCATACATTTCTTCATCAGAAGTTTGAATCCCAGCCTGAAAAACAATATCATCGACCATTGCTTCTGGTGTCCTTCGAAGATAACCCTCTTCGTCAATATTCCCGATTACATACTCTATGAGTGTCTCTTGCTTTTCTGTCAAC
>CAIUKZ010000072.1 GCA_903899865.1 uncultured Bacteroidales bacterium
TATATATATTTAAAGTGATTTTAGGATATAAATTTTTTATTTAAAAACTATCAGGTGGTAAGGCATTTAATTGAGGACAAGATGACAGTTTGAAGATTAAAAAATTTACAAAATTGCAACCTTTCTCATTCCCCTAGGGAGTTTATCCGGATATAGACAAAGGGGATTAAGAGGCTAAATTACTAACCGATGAAAAAGAGAATACTCACATTACTTTCAGTACTATTTTTCCTGCTTACAGGAAATGCAGTTACTGTGAATGTTGCCACGCCAGGTAGCCTCAACTCCGTCATTGCCAATAGATTAATCACCAATTTAACTATCACTGGCACCATTGATGCTCGCGATTTTAAGTTTATGCGCGACAGCATGCCAAATTTAGCCATTGTTGATATGCCTAATGCAACGATAGCCACGTACACTGGTAATGGTGGCACATCCGACCTAACAAGCGACACCTACGCTGCTAATATCATTCCAGCATTTGCCTTTTGTGACCCTGTAACCACCACAGGAAAAACTTCTCTAAATTCCATTACATTCCCCAACAACATCACAGGAATAGAATATGAAGCTTTCGAAGGATGTGCCAACCTTCATCAGCAACTAGTGATACCAAATGGTGTTACCTACATTAACGACATGGCATTTTATTTGTGTTCTGGATTGAATGGCGTTTTAGACATTCCTGCATCCGTAACCACACTTGGTTTCCACGCTTTTGAAGGTGCTTCTGGAATAAGCAAAATCAATATTCCACCCACAACCACTGATATCACTGCAGGCTGTATAGACATTACCCCCATGACGGTAAATGTGGACCCAGCTAATCCGGCTTACGTGGCGATAAATGATTTTTTGTTCACAAAAGACATGGCTTTATTAATGCATGGCCCTAGCTATATCACTGGCAAATACACCGTTCCAGCTAGTGTCACTGCAATAGCATTTCATTGCTTTGAAAAATGCACCACATTAGGAGAAACAGTGTTTCCACCCAATTTGAAGCACATTGGTTCAGGAGCATTTTATTATTGTTCAGACATGACGCAAGAATTAAAATTTCCACAAACGCTAGAAATGATTAGCGACCAGGCATTTGAGGGTTGTGAAAACATAACTGGCACATTGCAGTTTCCACCCAGTCAAATATCAGTTGGCAATAGTGCATTCAAAGGTTGTAGTGGATTGAATGGAAGTCTGATCTTTAATGACTCATTGGCTACCATTGGCAATGCAGCTTTCGATGGTTGTACTGGAATCACTGGCTCTGTGACCATCCCACCATTGGTAAAAAAACTTGGTAACATGACCTTTAAAAACTGTAAAGGGATAACTTCAGTTACCATTCCTAACAATGTTTCAACAATTGGCTCAGAAGCTTTTAGTGGTTGCAGCGGATTAATTACTGTCACAGAAGAAAGACCAACCCCTGTGACTATCACAAGCAATGTGTTCAAAAACGTTGATCAATCAAATACCACGCTGTTTGTTCCAGATGGATCAAAGTCTCTTTATAAAAACAGTCCCGTGTGGAAAGACTTCAAGTACATCATCGAGGGCAAAGGGTTCAGACCGGTAGACACACTTGTGAATGTAGGAAAAACAGCTGGAAGCAATGGCACCACCAACATCGTTGCCAACACCACCTGGGCCGCAACTTCTAACGCCACTTGGCTTACAGTCAACCCTACTGGTCCAACGAATGGAAATGGGCCACTTATCATCACCTCATTGACCAAAAACCCATTTATCACACCAAGAATTGCAACAATAACGATAACAACAACCGAAGGAAAAACGCAAGATATCACCATTGTTCAAGCAGCGGGCGATCCTTCATTGGACGTGTCCTCATTGACCAGCATGGTAGCAAAAGAAGCTGGTGCAAAAGCCAACATCACCGTGTTTTCTAACACCACATGGAGCGCTCTGTCCGATCAAGCTTGGCTAACTGTCAGTCCTGCATCTGCCACAAACGATGGGATATTAACATTTATCACCACCCAACCTAATCCATTCTTTGCTACACGCACTGCCAATGTGACCATTTCTGCGCCTGGTGCTGCATCAAAAACAGTAGTGGTAACACAGTCGGACAAAATAACGCTGATGTTCACCCCCGAGCCTTTGCTCACCACGTCCAAAACATACGACAAAAGTGCCACTGCAAAAGTAGTACTTGGCGTTATGTCTGGCGTTGACCCTTTGTACCCTGACGTAAACGTCACAGCATCTGCCAGCTATGACGACGCCAATGCTGGAACAGGAAAAAGCATAACAGTGAAGTATTTAATGACTGGAAACGATGCTGGAAAATACTTTTGCCCCACTGACTATTCGGCTTTGGGCGAGATTATTCCCATCAAAATAACTGTTACAGCTCAGACCGACAGCAAAACTTATGATGGCAACAATGCATCCGCCAAAGCACCAATTATCACTGGCGCTCTAATAAATCCAGATGTAATAGATGCACAGCCCATTCAAAATTTTGACAATAAAAATGCTGGCACTAACAAAAAAATACTGGCGAGCGGCATGATTATTAACGATGGGAATAGTGGCAAGAACTATAGCATTGACTATGTTGCTAACAATTCAGGATTGATATCACCAGTGCTAATCACTATCACAGCACAAACAGATAACAAAACCTACGATGGAACAACCGCATCGAATGTTGCACCATTGCTAACAGGGAATATCATTGCGCCTGACAAAATTGACAGTGTTGCCAAACAAAACTTTGACACACGCAGGGTGGGTGTGAACAAATCGCTAATTCCAAGTGGGCTTGTAATCAACGACGGCAACAGTGGAAATAATTATCAAATCATCTACACTCCGAATAATACAGGAGTTATCCGAAAGGCTGATGTATTGATTGTTCTTACTGCATCAACACGTGCTGACGACAAAGAATATGATGGCACCACCAAAGCTACCTTAGTCAATGCAAAGTTGAATGGTATTATCACGGGCGATGATGTGAATATTGACTCCATCATAGGTGGATTTGCACAAACAACGATTGGCAACGATATCCCAGTAAATGTGACCCTAACCATCAAGGGGATAGATGCGTTTAACTACACCATCAAACAACCAAGTGGGCTAGTAGCAAACATCACACGCAAAACTCTAACTGTAATCAACACCTTAGGCGATGACAAAACTTATGATGGAAATGCTGTGGCAACGATTAAAAACAGCCAAATAGTAGGTGTGGTGGGTACCGAAGACGTGACACTAACTAACACAAGTACAGGTACTTTTGTGCAAGCCAATGCAGGAAATAACATCGGAATAACAACCAATTTTGGATTGGCTGGAAACGACATTGCCAATTACCAACTAACCCAACCAACAGACGTAAAAGCCAACATCAAACCATTACAAACAACCACAACAGGCGCACCCACTACGCTAACACTTTCAAAAGTGTATGACGCCACCACAGATGCGTTTGTCATACCTGCGTCAGTGACAAATGTATTGGGAGCTGATATTGCGAATGTAAGTTTAGCAGCTACCGCCAATTATGACAATGCCAATGTAGGAACTAATAAAACTATCACTGTGAAATATGCTCTTACTGGTTCTGCTGCGAGCAACTACACTACACATGTAGATTTTGTAAGTAATTTGGGAAGCATAACACCCAAGCAACTTAGCATTTCAGGTACTAAAGTAGCAAACAAGAAAATGTATGATGGTAATAGTGATGCGCAAATAACTAAAAATGGTGCGCTTCAAGGAGTATGCACACCTGACACTAACAATGTGACTTGCAAGTCTGTTGCAAAATTCGACAATTCGTCTGTTGGAATCAACAAAGCGATTACAATACAATTTTCTTTGAGTGGCTCAGCAAGTTCAAACTACCTTGCCCCTATTGATTCGACTTTAAATGATGGAAACATTTTGGAACACATCCAACTAAGTCCAATAGAAGGAACCTCATCAACATGTGAGGGAAGTGAACTAGGAATCACATACACTTTACAAAGTGGTGAAGCAAGTAAGTACATGATAACTTTTGACACCGCAGCTATTGATGCTGGCATGAAGAATATCGCATACACACCGCTTGCCTCTACAGGGAAGTCTGGTACAATCAATATAACCATTCCAGCCGACACTAAATCGGGCACTTATCATGGCATGTTAAAACTAGCAAATGAGTATGGAGGTGAAAGTCCAGCTTATGACTTTGTATTCACCATTAATTTATCTTCGGATTTGATCGTATCTAAGTTTGACGACGTGGTGATATGCGACAACAGCAGTAGAAAATTTAATCAATATCAATGGTACAAAAACAACGAGCCAATATCGGGAGCAACTGAGCAGTTTTACTATGATGCAAAAGGCTTAGTAGGCGTATATTCCTTAAAAGTAAATACGGTAGATGGCAAGACAGAATACATTTGTGCGAAGGAATATAACAAACCTAAAATCCAGAAAATAAAAGTAACACCTAACGTATTGCACACGAACCAAGATTTCAAAATAGAGATAGTAGGATATAAAGAGTCGGAATTAAATAGTGCTTCCTTAACCATTTATAACGCCCAAGGCATAGAGGTTTATAAAACCAACCAAGTAAAAGAGATAAACGAACTCAATTTGGATATTATAAATGGTATTTATCTCGGTCGTTTGAAGACTTCAAAAGGGGAGTCACATACATTTGAGATTATTATAAGCAACTAAAACATCGAACTCACTTAAAGAAAGTGATACGAAATAAACAGGCTCTGTAACTTTTTGGGTGGGTAGTCTTTGAAAACACAACAGGACACATTGTTGAATACACATTCCAATTTATCGTTTTATAATCATCTAGTTTCTGAACACATAGAAATAAAACTGCGCATTATTCTATTGTCATGCAAGCCAATTTGCCGAAAGGCAAACTATGTGTACTTGGTTTTCCTTAATTGAGAAACTTGATGTGTTCCATGTGTTTTTAAAAGATTCTTTTGTGGCTTACCCATCTATTTCGTTATAGAACCAATAAACATGGGCTGTTTGGAAATTCCAAACAGCCCATGTTATGAATTATGCTATATCAATTGGATTAAAATCCGCGAATAGCTTCAATGCCTGGCAACACGCGTCCTTCGATAGCTTCAAGAAGGGCACCACCACCAGTAGAAACATAAGAAACTTTTTCTACTAGTCCAAACTTGTTTACACAAGCCACAGAGTCACCACCACCAACAAGTGAGAAAGCACCTAGAGCAGTTGCATCGGCTATGGCCTCACCCACTGAACGAGATCCATGAGAGAAGTTTTCAAATTCAAACACACCAGTAGGACCATTCCAAAGAATAGTTTTAGAGTTTTTAATCACTTCTGCAAATTTTGCTTCAGTATCAGGACCAATGTCCAAACCTAACCATCCTGCTGGAACAGCATGATCAGAAACAAATTGAGTATTAGCCTCGTTGCTGAAAGCATCAGCTACTTTAGCATCAACAGGCAACACAAGATTAACACCATTTGCTTTTGCTTTTTCGATAAGTTCCAATGCTAGTTCTAGCTTATCGTCCTCACACAATGAGTTTCCAATTTGGCCACCCAACGCTTTGGCAAATGTGAATGACATACCGCCTGTGATGATAAGATTATCAACTTTAGTCAATAGGTTTTCGATGATATCAATTTTTGAAGACACTTTAGAACCACCCATGATAGCTGTAAAAGGACGAGCAGTATCAGTCATCACTTTTTGAACAGCAATCACTTCTTTCTCCATCAAATAACCAAACATTTTATTGTTTTCGTCAAAGTGCTTTGCTATCAATGCAGTAGAAGCATGAGCACGGTGCGCAGTACCAAATGCATCATTTACATAGCAGTCAGCATAAGATGCCAATGTAGCTGTAAAAGTTTTTTGGCTTTCTTTGATGGCTTTTTTACCTTCAGCTTTTTCCTCATCAGTAGCTGTATCAGCTAGGCGAGCTTTGCCTTCTTCTTCGGCATAAAAACGTAGATTTTCCAACAAAAGCGCTTCGCCTGGTTGTAGAGCAGCGGCAGCCGATGCTGCATCAGCACAATCAGGTGCAAATTTCACATCTACACCCAATACTTTAGACACGTGAGGAAGGATTGCTTTCAAAGAATACTTTAAATCTGGATTCTTTTTAGGACGACCCATGTGAGAAGCAATGATAATACTACCGCCATCAGCCAAAATCTTTTTCAAAGTTGGGAGAGCTGCACGGATACGTGTGTCATCGGTAATTTCAGCATTGTCATTCATAGGAACATTGAAGTCCACACGCACGAATGCTTTTTTACCTGCAAAATTAAAATTGTCAATAGTTTGCATATAATTTATGATTTGATGAATTGATTCCTTAAGTCGGCTATGAAAGAGATATCTATACGATTAATAATCTGATTATTTGACAACTTTCCATCTGATAGGTTGCCCGCAAATAGCAGATAGAGTTCAATCGCATTTTACTTTCATTTTGGTCACAAAGATATAAAAAAACTTACAATTTCGCATTAGGAAACCAGTAGGATTTTTTGTGATTTTGAGTTTCAAAAGCAGATAATTTATTCAAGAAATCTTCAACTAATAAATATATAATCGTATATTTGTAATCAGGTAGAAATATTGTACAATCTAACTTAATAAAAAATAAAAATCTTATGTCAAAAGTAACCGTAGTAGGTGCCGGTAATGTAGGTGCCACCTGTGCAAATGTACTAGCATTTAATGAAGTAGCTGATCAAGTGGTAATGCTTGATGTAAAAGAAGGAGTTTCAGAAGGAAAAGCATTGGACATGATGCAAACAGCCACTTTGTTGGGCTTTGATAGCACAATAGTAGGTTGCACCAATGATTACGCAGCTACTGCTGGATCGGATGTAGTAGTCATCACATCTGGTATTCCTCGCAAACCAGGTATGACTCGCGAAGAACTTATCGGAGTGAATGCAGGCATTGTAAAGAGTGTAGCCGAAAACATCTTGAAGTATTCTCCTGATGCATTTATCGTAGTGGTGTCTAACCCGATGGACACAATGACTTATTTGGCACTTAAAACATTGGGATTGCCTAAAAACAAGTTGATCGGAATGGGTGGCACATTGGACAGCTCACGTTTCAAATGCTATTTGAGTCAAGCATTGAACTGCAATCCTAACGAAGTGGAAGGAATGGTAATCGGAGGACATGGTGACACAACAATGATTCCATTGACCCGTTTTGCGTCGTACAAAGGTCGTCCAGTATCAGACATCCTTGACAAAGCAACATTGGACAAAGTGGTGGCAGACACCATGGTGGGTGGTGCAACCTTGACAGGATTGCTTGGTACTTCGGCTTGGTATGCTCCAGGTGCTGCTGCTGCCTATTTGGTAGAAGCCATCGTACACGATCAAAAGAAAATCATCCCATGCTGTGTTTCACTTGAAGGCGAATATGGTCAAAATGATATTTGCATCGGTGTGCCTGTGTTAATTGGCAAAAACGGTGTAGAAGAAATCATCGACTACAAATTGAATGCGGAAGAAATAGCATTGTTCGAAAAAAGCGCAGCTGCTGTTCGTGCTACCAATAACATATTGACAGAGATCAAAGCTATTTAAGTTTTGACTCTACTGCTTCATTATACCGTTTGCACAAACAACGGCATTAACAACAGTAGACATAAAAATGACTTAGGGTCATTTTATGTGTAAAGTTGGGATAATATCTTGAAGCAAAAAAATACGATCAATATTGAATGTCTCTGTGATGCAAAATATTGAAACGTATTGTCAATCTCAAAAATAAATGGGTGGGGTATGATAAATATCACCACCCATTTTGCATAAAAAATGAATTAAATCTATATATTTGTACCGATTTATTTGTTCATACCGACACACAACTAAATCAAACGAATAGCACAAGGGAACACTTCAAAAAATGGAAATTAAAATGTGTATTATTTCCAGACAGTGTGCCAAATTCTAACCAGCATATCATATTTATATACATGAACTATTTAATCTTTTAAGTCTAGCCCTATGGAGACCCTTATCGAATCACACCAATACCTGCTTCAATACGCCATCAAACCATCCGTACAACGAAGTGCGGTGATGGATTTTCTTTTGAAGAATAGAATTCATCCTACCATCGATGAAATTTACTCTGCATTAGCACCTTCTATGCCGACCTTATCAAAAACCACGGTTTACAACACGCTCAATTTGTTTCTAGAACATGGTGCAGTTCAATTGCTCCGACTCGACGAGAAGAATGCTCGTTATGACGTTGACACATCTGCACATGGGCATTTTTTGTGCAAAAGTTGTAACAAAGTGTATGACATCTTCAACTTGAAACCCAGCATGTTTCAATTCCCTCAGAATCTTCAATTTGACATTGAGTCTGTGGAAATATCATACGCTGGCACTTGCCACATTTGCAAATCAAACTAGATGCATGCTGGCTGGAATGAAGGTGAAAATGGAGTCCATCAACATCGAATTTAACACCGCACCATACCACATCATCAGGTTAATGGATAGAATGACACTAATCTAAAACACATGTTAACTGCTCTGGTCATTCTATTTTCAATCGTCTATGCAACTACTTTTGCCACATTGATTTATGGCTGGGTGAGGCTCGTTGATTTTAAGCCTAGCGGTAAAATGAGCCAAGACCTCACACTCACAGTAGTGGTAGCATGTAGGAATGAGGCAATGAAACTCCCACAGCTTTTGGACGCACTCGCCAATCAGACATGCAGCAACTTCGATATTGTCCTTGTAAATGACCATTCTTCGGACACCACGCTAGAGATAATGAACAATGCAATAGGCAGATTCAATCATCTGTCAGTCATCAACAGCGATAAACCTGGAAAAAAGCAAGCACTACGTGCAGGCATACGAGTGAGCAAATCAGAACTGATTCTGACTACTGACGCCGATTGTATGCCTTGCCCAACATGGGTAGAAACCTTTCTGCACTACTTCCAGCAACATCCTTCCGATATGATTATAGGTCCTGTGTCAATGCAGCCACAAAAATCACTGTTTTCACAACTACAAAGTTTGGAATTTGCATCCATGGTGGCCTCAGGAGGAGGAGCAGCATCCATCCATAGACCTATCTTGTGCAATGGTGCCAACCTTGGATTTTTGAAAAGTGTGTGGCTTCGATGCCAGAGTGAATTGAGAATGGATATCCTATCGGGCGATGACATGTTTCTCCTTCAAAGCATCAAGCGCAGAGGGGGAAGCATCCGGTTCTTAAAATCGCCAAAAGCGATGGTTGAAAGTACAGCTACCGACACCATACAAGACTTTATCAATCAACGCATTCGTTGGGCATCAAAATCTGCAGCTTACACAGACGAACAAATCATTGTTGTTTCACTGATAGTAATGTCGGTGTGCATCATGCTTGTGGGGCTGGGCATCACATCACTTTTCTATCGCCCCGCTATCTATCAATGGAGTGTATTGTTCATCACCAAACTACTGATAGATGGTTTTTTCGTAACCCGTTTTACTTCATTTTTTAATATCAAAAACCCTGTGATTAACACCTTGGTGCTATCCATGATCTATCCATTTTATGTGACCTATATTGGCTTACACGGATTGTTTGCAAAGCAAATTGTTTGGAAATGAACGCTATTCCACAAAGACCACTAAGAATGTACAAAGGGATCTAAGTAGGTATGCTTTTCTTTGAGTAGCTTTGTGTAGACTCTGTGTAACTCTGTGGGAAAGCTATTCCACAAAGACCACTAAGAATGCACAAAGGGACACTAAGTAGGTTTTTTCTTTGAGTAGCTTTGTGTAGACTCTGTGTAACTCTGTGGGAAAGCTATTCCACAAAGACCACTAAGAATGCACAAAGGGACACTAAGGTAGGTATATTCTTTTTTTTGTAAATCCACTTGTTCGCCATAGCGTTTCGCTACAGCGTGCTAGAAGGAAAGATCCTGCTTTCCATATTCAATACCAATAAAAATAGTATTTTTGTGCAAAATACATATTGCAAAGCCATGCTTGTAGCTCAAGTGTTTAACGTTGAGTGAGTTTTGTTATAGACTATGAACACCTGAGAGTACAGCATTAAATTAGTTTCATATTAAAAAGGTTTAACTACTAAATTTAAAAATAAATGTTTGGAATAGATTCAGCAAAAGATAAGTTAAAACAACTTGAAGAAAACTTCAAAAGATTAATAAAGGACGCTAGTAATGTATCATTAGCCGAACAAGTTTGTCATGACGCATGGCATTTAAATGATTGGCACTTTCAAGAATTAAAAGATTTAGGAAATCCTATAACTTTAGAAAACAATTATATATCGAATGTCCTGAATTCAAGATTTTACATGACATTTCAAACTCAATTAAACACAAGAAACTTAGTTCCCCAAAGGTTAAGATACAAAACACAGAAAAGCATGAAGGAACCTTTGATTATACTTTTGATAGCACATTTGATATTTCTTATTTGAAAATAATCTTTGAAAATGGAGATGAACAAGATTTATTAGAAATCTTAGAACCTGCGATAAATTACTGGATCAAAATTATTAAATAAATGCACTTAACACCCCATGCTAGGGGAGTTAGCGATAAGCATTAGATAAGCAAAGCAGACTTTCAATCAACAAAATAAAATGAAATTATGGCATTAAGTTGGAACGAAATTAAAGACAGGGCATTACATTTTTCGAAAGAATGGGCCGACACTTCAAACGAAGAAGCAGACGCGAAACCATTTTTAATTGAGTTTTTTGAAGTGTTTGGAATTAGCAGAAAACGTGTTTCGACTTTTGAACACAAAGTAAAAAAGCTTGACGAAAGTAATGGTTATATTGACTTACTTTGGAAAGGAACGATTCTGATTGAAATGAAAAGTCGTGGTAAAAACCTTGACAAAGCATATCAACAAGCCATTGAATACACCCACGGACTCAAACAACACGAATTACCAAAATACATTCTTATTTGCGACTTCGAGGTATTCAGACTTTACGACCTTGAAGAAAACAAAACCGTAGAATTTAAACTTAACGACTTAGTAAACAACGTTCAGCATTTTGGCTACATTCTTGGCTATCAGAAAAACGTTTACAAAGAACAAGACCCCGCAAACATAAAAGCAGCGGAGTTAATGGGTAAACTGCATGACAGATTAAAAGAAATCGGGTATTCGGGACATCCATTGGAAGTTTATTTGGTTCGCATTCTGTTTATAATGTTTGCCGAAGATACGACCATTTTCAATAAGCAACAATTTCAAGACTTCATTGAACAACGAACAAACGAAGATGGCAGTGACTTAGCTTCTAAACTTCAAGAACTTTTTCAGGTGCTAAACACTCCAAAAGAAAAACGCTTTAAAAATCTGGACGAACAATTGGCGGATTTTCCGTATGTAAATGGTAAACTGTTTGAAGAAAACTTGCCTACGGCAAGTTTCGATAAGAATATGCGTCAAGCGTTACTAGACAGTTGTTATATTGACTGGAGTAAAATCTCACCGGCTATTTTCGGATCCATGTTTCAAAGCGTTATGAATCCAACCGAACGGAGAAACTTAGGAGCGCATTACACCAGCGAAACGAACATCCTGAAACTCATCAAACCGCTTTTTCTGGACGACCTTTGGCGAGAATTTGAAAGCATTAAAGACAACAAAAACCGACTTCCCGAATTTCACAAAAAACTAAGTACCCTTAAATTCCTCGACCCTGCCTGCGGTTGTGGAAACTTCTTGGTGATAACTTACCGTGAATTGCGATTATTGGAATTGGAAATATTACGTTCGTTACATAAACATGGTCAACAATTTATTGATATTAGCGACATTATTTGGCTTGACGTGGATATGATGTACGGAATAGAATACGAAGAATTCCCCGCCAGAATAGCAGAAGTAGCCATGTGGCTTATCGACCACCAAATGAATATGCTTATCAGCAATGAATTTGGACAATACTTTGCTCGTTTACCGCTGAAGAAAGCAGCTAAAATTGTGCATGGTAATGCGCTGCAAACAGATTGGAAAAGCTTAATTAAAACTGATTCGATTGAAATTGTCGCCCAAAATACTATCATTAATTTAAGTGAGCCAACACCCGAATACACAACTGTAAATATAAAAACGGAGAATCTTACAATCATTGACGAGCGCCCCCAAACGAAAGAAAGAATTCAGGTTAAAAACACGTTTGATTATATACTGGGAAATCCTCCGTTTGTTGGTTCAAATATAATGTCTGAAATGCAACGTAATGATGTTGTTAGAGAGTTTGGGAATATTGCAGGTGCAGGAGTTCTGGATTATGTAACAGCATGGTATGTAAAAGCAGCGAAACTTATTCAGAATACGAATACAAAATGTGCATTTGTTTCAACCAATTCCATTTCGCAGGGTGAACAGGTTGGGATATTATGGAATGTATTGCTAAATATGTATGGCATAAAGATCCACTTTGCTCACCGTACTTTTAAATGGAACAACGAAGCAAAAGGAAATGCGGCAGTATATTGTGTGATAATTGGCTTTGCCAACTACGATACGAATAGTAAGTACATTTTTGTGTATGAAAATATTAAAAGCGAAGCCCACGAATTGAGAGTAAAAAACATAAATCCATATCTAATTGATAGCAAGGATTTATTGATTGATAAAAAATCCAACCCAATTTGTGATGTTCCTCAAATCTTTAAAGGTAATCAACCAACTGATGCTGGCTTCTTAATTTTATCTGAAGAAGAAAGAGAAGAATATCTAAAAAATGAGCCAAAAGGAGCAAAATTTATCAAAAAATTAGTTAGTGGTAAAGAATTTCTGAATAACATAAATAGATATTGTTTTTGGATAACTGACTCATTTCAAGAAATCAGGGAACTTCCTATTCTACAAGAAAAAATAAAACAAGTTAAAGAATCAAGGCTTAAAAGTTCATTTGCAGATACTAGGAAATTAGCAGATCGACCCTTCCAATTTAGAGATTTAAGAAATCCTGAAACTTTTATTGTTATTCCTGCTACGACCTCTGAGAATAGAAAATACATACCATTTGCTTTTTTAAATAAAGATTATATTCCTAGTAATAGCGTCTATATTATTTCTGATTCAACTCTATTTCATTTTGGTGTATTAATGTCAACAATGCACATGGCATGGGTTAAATCGGTTTGTGGACGATTAAAAAGCGATTTCAGATATTCCAAAGACATTGTTTACAACAATTATCCTTGGCCGGAAAATCCAACAGAGAAACAAGTAAAAACCATAGAAACAGCAGCTCAAAAAGTAATAGATACAAGATCTGAATTTCCGAATAGTTCTTTAGCAGATCTTTACGACCCTACATCTATGCCACCAACATTGTTAAAAGCACACAACGAGTTAGACAAAGTGGTAGATTTGGCTTACAGACCACAGGCATTTACGAGCGAAGCTAATAGAATGGTTTACTTATTTGA
>CAIUKZ010000073.1 GCA_903899865.1 uncultured Bacteroidales bacterium
ACCCCCAGTTGTGCTTCGCTACTGGGTGTTATTTCAACCCTTTCAGGGTTGGGATTCACATGACAAAATGTGTTCCATGCACATATTTAAATAAATCGATTAAAAAATCAATCAAATTTCCGTGAATAGCCAAGTAGATGTTCTTGCTCATGAGCGTACTTCTCACGCACTTTTGAAATACAGGTTTGGTGTCTTCTTGCTCGTTTTATTTGTTATTGTAAAATGGAAAAACTAAATAATTATAAATCAAACAACCTACGCAAAAGTCGAACACTGAGTCGAGAATGGCCAATGCAGTCCACATTCCAATAATAATGATGGTGGCCGTTGAGAGATTTAGAGCGATACATATAGAACCCGCCAATCCACAAATGAATCCGAGTCTTGATGCAAATACTTTAGGGGCTTTGTCGGTCAATTTTGGTGTCGTTCCCAATAATTTTATCAGGTAGGATGCGATATTGTTGAGTAAGCTGTATCTGTTTTTACCTATTGCTCGCATAGCACAATCTATTGTCACTAAGTATAGATAGATGGGTTGCAACGTAATGAGAAAATAGATTAAAATGACAACTTGTATAAAAACAGTCAGACGACTCACATGACTATTTACTTTTTCACTGGAAATTGGACAGATAATGTTTTTGAACATAAGTTACTTTTTAATTGATGTTTATACAAGTTGAACACCTGTATTATTGAAAATGTTCCACAGTTCTGTCAGAATCATTCATTTAAAGTATTGAAATATTTGTGTATGACACAGAATACAAATGAAAGGAAATTTTGAAACATTAACCAATGAAAATCGTCCTGTGATTGTAGATTTTCATGCTGTGTGGTGTGGTCCTTGCAAGACCCAGGCCCCTATTTTAAAGCAAATTGCAGATGAACTGGGTGAACAAGTTCGCATCATCAAAATCGATGTGGATCAAAATCAACCATTAGCAGTAAAGTATCAAATACAAAGTGTACCTACGCTCATGATTTTTAAGAATGGAGAAATCGTTCACAAGCAAGCTGGTGTACATACCAAAGCGCAATTGCTGACTATATTGCAGCCATTTAGGTAGTTGAGTGTATATGGATTGAATTTTGAAGTAAGAGTTTGAGTTCACCATTTGACAAGTTTGCAACTATTTGATTACGTGGTCAATCTCTTTAGTGATTACACCATCCAGTAGTTTTGTCAATTTTTTTGCTCCTGCTGCATTTAAATGGTCTGCGTCATAATAGTCATTTGCCACAAATGCAGAGTCGGTCAATAAATTGTAGTACGCCGCATTTTCATATTGATCATCTATCCTTTTCATCGTTATCAATGTTTGGTTGAGTTGAATGCTGTCTAACTCATTCGTGTAGCTTTTGTAGGCTGGTGGTGTGTAAAGAATTACCTTAATATTTTTTGATTTAGCCCATTCGATGATGTCTTTGACTACTTGTACGTTTAATTCATAATACTCATTGATATTACCTGAGTGTCTGAATGCTGCTGCTTTTCCTGATCGCAGAAGGTCTGTGTCGCTGCGCAAATCGTTATTCATTCCCCATCCTAGCTCTGCGCACCTTCGTGTATTTCTCTGAATGTAATAGGAGTAAAGCCTTTTAAATAAAGCGAAAGGCTTGCTACTAAGCACTTCAAAGTGGTTAGTGAACTTGTTGGAAGTGTTTATGTTGTAGTAGATTACATAATTCTTTACCAACGATGCCTCTATGGATGATTCTAATCTAGAATACAATGTGAAATATGAAATTGGGATAACAATGTACTTTAGGTGATTAAACTGGCTTTCGTATTTTTTCAGAATCGCATAGTCGTAGTCGATGGATTGTGAACTAAGAGCGGCGTTGTAACTGTTGACTGTGCAGTGGTTTGGATTGATGCCGTGAAATGCATGTGAACTGCCTAGATAAAGCACTTCGATGCTTTCTGCATTGTGGTCGAGATACTGTTTTTTTATTTGGTAGTCATTTGGGATATTCCTCAATAGCAACTCCGCCGACCATCCTATGAGAATGATTGGCAGTATATATATGAATGTATTTACAAGGAATTTTTGCATCCGTTTTACTTAATCTAATGTGCCCATTAATGGGCTGGTGATACTTTTATTTGTTTAATAATTGGTTGCCACAGACCAGATTAAAGTGTTAAAATTGAAAGTAAATAAATTGCTGTTCAGGGCCTGCCTCATTCAAAATCAGTAGCGTAATGGCATAATACATTGCCCACCTTAGCGGTTTATGCCAGTCAGATCCGAGTTTCTCTATGGCGTATTCTTGTTTCTTGCCCTGCCATTCTACCATCATAAATATTCCTGTTAGTATGGCTACATGCTTCGCTCTTTTGAGCTCTGGAAAGTCTGGAATTGAAAATAAAGTAGTTGAAAACATTTCGCTGAGGTAAGTAATGGCCTCAGTCACACTGGTGGAACGAAAGACAATCCAAGCGATGACCGTCAACCCAAATGTAATAGCAATGCCCAATAATTCTTTGATAGAAGTGGTTGGATTGTTTTTTTCGTTATTACTTTTATTGCTCCCCAAAAGTATAGAAGGTAGCATGTAGAGTGCGTTGAGCAGTCCCCATACCACAAATGTCCAGTTGGCTCCATGCCACAACCCACAGACTAGAAAAACAATTCCTGTATTTCGAATTCTCTTCCAACGTCCCATTCTGCTTCCACCAAGGGGGATATACACATAATCCTTGAACCAAGAGGATAAGGAAATGTGCCACCGTCTCCAAAATTCAGCGATGTTTTTTGAGAAATACGGAAAGGCAAAGTTTTTCATGATGCTGATGCCAAAAAGCCGAGCAGTACCAATGGCAATATCCGAATAGCCAGAAAAGTCGGCATATATCTGAAATGTGAAAAACAATGCGCCCACCACAAGTGTACTTCCCGAATAGTGTGTGTGATTTTCGAAGATTAGGTTGGCAAATTTGGCACAATTGTCAGCTATCACTATTTTTTTGAACAGACCCCATAGTATTTGTCGCAGTCCATCGGTAGCCGCAGTGTAGTTAAATTCTCGTTTCTTGATTAGCTGTGGCAGTAGATGGGTGGCTCTTTCTATTGGACCAGCCACCAGTAATGGAAAAAAACTTACAAAAAGCGCATAGTTTACCACATCGCGTTCGGGTTTTATTCTTTCATTATAAATGTCGATAATGTATGACAAGCCATGAAATGTGTAAAATGAAATACCCAGTGGGATGATCAATTGTAACGAACTCAATTCAATGTCAAGCCCCAACAGACCTAGCCCATCAGAAAATGACGCAACAAAGAAATTGTAATACTTAAACACTGCCAGCAACCCCACGTTGACCACCACACTTAGATACAACCAATAGGTTTTTTTCTTTTTGTCTGATTCTTCGTCTATTTTGATGCCTGCGTAGAAGTCCAGGAGCGTCGAAAATAGGAGTAGCAGCTGAAACCGCCAGTCCCAACAAGCATAAAAATAGTAGCTTGCCACCAGCAATATGCTATTTTGGACTTTTACTTTCCACCTACTAGCCCACCAGTACAGTAGAAATACGATTGGTAAAAAGATGGCAAAGTTGATTGAATTAAAAAGCATGTTTATTTAATTTCAGATAATAATAATTTTGCACCCTCATTATCGGGATTCAAATCCAGCGATTTTTGAATTAATTTTTTTGCTTCCTCATTATTTCCAGTCACTTTTAGATATTTTCCATATTCATAATATGCCCCAAACTCCTTGGGATAAAGGCTTATGTTTAATTGATGTATTGATAATGCTTCTTCAGTTCTTTGTTGCTTTGCCAGTTGCTTTGCCAGAAGTGCAATTTCACTTGCCGTGACGTCATACATTGCCTTTGTTTTCAGCGGATGCTCACGCTTTATGATTGATATTATTTCTGCTACATCCTTTCCCAAGCTCAATAAGTCGGTTAGTTTCCTGCTGTTGAATTGCCTCAGTGTTTCACGTTGTTGCGCTAAGGTTTCAACGTGATAGGCTATTCTTTCTGCATCCGATATTTTTGTGGGATCATAGTTGGGCAATTCCCATATTCCCTCTTTGTTCTTTTTATAGTTGGTTCCGTATATTTGAGATCTGAAAGTGCTTAACCTAAATCGGTCAGTGGCTGCCGCCAATAGCCATTTGTCGGCAGTAGAGTCTATTTCTATTGCTTTTTTCATCAATTGCATGGCCTTGTGATAAGAAAGAAAGTTGGTTCCGTGCTGAAAAATCAATGCAGCATGATGGAAGTCCTGCGATGTGCGCACAAGTCCTGCATCCAATAATTCGTTTACTCGCTCTCTGCGCAACTTATCATTCTTTGCCACCTTGTTCCAATCAATGACTTCGACACTTCTATCTGTCTGATCGCTATTGTAGATACGAATCAATTCTTTATTGTTTTGATACCGAGCACTAAGCTTATTATTCTGCATGTCATTTTTCCCCTGACAAGCCCAGAGAAGAAGAACGATGAGAATAAAAGTTTGTTTCAATAGGAAACGAGCACTACAAATAAACATTGACATACTAGGAAATGATTATGTTTGAGCAAGAGATCCTCAATTCACAGTTGGAATATGTGACAATGATTCGACCAAAAAGTCCCAAAATTTCTGAACACTTTCGATTTCGACTTTCTCATCCGGCGAGTGAGGGTATCGGATGGTAGGTCCGAATGAAATCATGTCCAGTTTCGGATAGTTTTTTCCAATGATTCCACATTCAAGTCCTGCGTGTATTATCATCACCTTTGGTGAGTTGCCAAAGGTTGATTCATAAATCGAACTCATCGTTTTCAGTATTTCCGATTCAAGATTGGGACTCCAGCCAGGGTAGCCCCCAATTAAATCTACTTTTGCACCTGCCATCGAAAAAATGCTTTCAACCATCGATGCAAGTTCGTCTTTTCGAGACTCAAAGGAACTTCTTATCAAACAGCGTATTACTATCGATTCTCCATTCGAATTGATGATAGCCAGGTTGTTAGACGTTTCGACCACCGATGGCATTTTGTCCAAAAACCTGAAAACGCCATTCGGGCAAGCAGTAATACTGTTAATCAAATCATCTTGAATTTGTTCAGGCATCAAGCCATTAGGTAGCTCTATTTGCTCAATATCTATACGAATGTTGTTTTCAGTATGCTGATATTCCTCTTGAAATAGCTCGTTGCAATAGGATACAAACTCTATCATGTCATCCATGCTATCTTCGGGGATGGTTATCACAGCGAATGCTTCGCGTGGTATCGCATTTCGCAAACTGCCTCCGTTGATGCTTGCCAACCTAGCCTCATATTCTTTTACGGCTTCTTTTAGAAAACGAAACATCAGTTTATTGGCATTAGCTCGCTGTAGGTGAATGTCCACCCCTGAGTGTCCTCCTTTCAATCCGGTCAATGATATTTTCAATGCCACATCACCAGCAGGAATGGGCTCTTCTTTGTAGCGAAAACAAATATCAGCATCCAATCCACCCGCACAGCCAACGTACAATTCACCTTCATCCTCCGAGTCCAGATTCATCAATATTTCACCTTTTAGTAAATTGGGTTGTAAACCAAAGGCTCCGTGCATACCAGTTTCCTCGTCGGCAGTAATGAGTACTTCCAATGCAGGGTGTGCTATGTCAGTTGATTCCAATAGCGTCATTGCAGCTGCCAGTCCAATGCCATTGTCTGCTCCTAATGTGGTGTTGGTGGCCTTCACCCAGCCATCCACCACTTGAGTACAAATTGGGTCGGTGTCGAAATTGTGTTCTATGTTCGAGTTCTTCTGTGGTACCATGTCCATGTGGGCTTGTAGGATAACCGTCTTTTTGTTTTCAAACCCTTTGGTGGCGGGCTTTTTTATAATCACGTTTCCTGCATCATCCACCATCGTTTCTAGATGTAGTGTGGTGCCAAACTCCTTCAAAAATGAAGTTATCAGATCTCTTTTGCCTGAAGGGCGTGGTATTTGAGTCAGTGAATGAAAGTTTCTCCAAAGAGGTTTTGGCTCTATGTCCAATATGTTTGTAGGGTTCATGCTTGAGTTTTTTATTGATTCAGATACAAATATCAGCATTTTTTGCTAATAATTCATCTTTGGTCAATCGAAGTTTTCAGTTAGCTAGTGACTATCTTAGCTTTGTGAAACTCTGTGTAACCTCTGCGTAACTCTGTGGAAAAGCAATACCACAAAGACCACAAAGAATTCACAGAGTGGCACTAAGTGTTTTTTTTCGTTGTGAAACTCTGTGTAACCTCTGCGTAACTCTGTGGAAAAGCAATACCACAAAGACCACAAAGAATTCACAGAGTGGCACTAAGTGTTTTTTTTCGTTGTGTAACTCTGTGTAAACTCTGCGTAACTCTGTGGAAAAGCAATTCCACAAAGACCACAAAGAATGCACAGAGTGGCACTAAGTGTTTTTTTCTTTGTGAAACTCAGTGTAACCTCTGCGTAACACTGTGACATAGTAATAGAGCTTCCTAACTATTTCTAAGCTTTTCCACCTAATCTCTTTTTCCTCTAGTTTTTTTTGAGTGCATCGTACTCATTATTTTAGTAAAAAATACACGAGCAGGTTAATTACAGATTTTTTTCTTTAATTGATAGGTCTTCAAGAAAAGAATTAGAAAAAAAAGCACTAATTTTGTACACTTAATTTACAGGTGTACATTTAGTAACTATAATTCACACAATAATGGAGAAAACATTTAAATTTATGACTGCCCAAGAGGCAGCAAGTTACGTTAATAATGGTGATGTGGTTGGTTTCAGTGGTTTTACCCCAGCCGGCTCTCCTAAAGAAGTTTCAACAGCTATTGCACAACGTGCAGAAGCATTTCATGCCGAAGGGAAGCCTTATAAAATAGGTATGTACACAGGTGCATCTACTGGCGATTCGTTGGATGGAGCACTGGCTCGTGCTAATGCCATTTTGTTCCGTACTCCATATCAATCTAACAAAGATTTGAGAAATGCTCTCAATGCTGAAAAAGCTCCTTATTTTGATATGCACTTGTCGGTTTTGGCACAAGAACTTCGTTATGGTTTTATGCCCAAGCCAAAATTTGCTATCATCGAAGTGTGTGATGTAACACCTAACGGCGAATTGGTGTTGACTGCTGGTGTGGGTATTTCTCCTACCATCTGCACCATTGCTGATCACATTATTCTTGAGTTAAACGAAAATCATCCGAAAGAATTAAGAGGTTTTCATGATATTTACGAACCGTTAGATCCTCCTTTTCGCAAGGAATTTCCCATCTACAAACCTTCTGATAGAATAGGATCACCAGTTGTAAAGGTTGACCCTTCCAAAATTTTGGGTATCGTGAGAACGAATCGTCCAGACGAAGTGGGCGGATTCACTCCAACGGATGAGGTGACTGACAATATCGGCAAAAACGTGGCTACATTCTTGGCAAATGAACTTAAAATTGGTCGCGTGCCATCTAGTTTCTTGCCCATACAGTCAGGTGTAGGTAATATTGCCAATGCGGTGATGGCGTCATTGGGTGCTAATCCTGATATCCCGCCTTTCCAAATGTACACAGAAGTAATTCAAGATTCGGTGATTGAATTGATTAATAATGGGCACATTACTTTCGCAAGTGGATGTTCGCTTACTGTTTCTAATCCAGTATTGGAAGGCATTTACAAAAACATTGAATTTTTCCGTGATAAATTGGTGTTACGTCCGCAAGAAATTTCGAACAATCCAGAAATTGCACGCCGTTTGGGATTGATTACCATCAACACTGCGCTTGAAGCTGATATCTATGGTAATGTTAACAGTACTCACGTGATGGGTTCGAAGATGATGAATGGTATCGGTGGTGCAGGTGATTTTACTCGTAATGCTTATATTTCTATTTTCACCACACCTTCTACTGCCAAGGGTGGAAAAATCAGTGCCATTGTACCAATGGTAACACACGTGGACCAATCGGAGCACTCAGTGAATGTGATTATCACCGAACATGGTGTGGCCGACTTACGTGGTAAATCGCCAATTCAACGTGCAGAGGAAATCATTAATAATTGTGTTGCTCCGGAATACAAGCAAGTGTTACGTGATTATATGAAAATGACGGATGAAGGTTCACACACTCCACACGACCTAGCTGCATGCTTTGGTATGCACGAGCAGTTCCTCAAAACGGGTAGCATGCTTGGAACTGATTGGACTGAGTTTCACAAGAATTAATAATAAGGCGTTAACGCATATATAATAAAAGACGGTTGCTAATAAATGTATTGGCAACCGTCTTTTGTTTATGAATTATTCGTCTACTTTTGTTCTACTGGTGGTGCTGTTCTAGCACCACGTCCTCCGAAAGTATTCAATCTGTGTGAGCTAGCGTAAATGCTGCTACGATCTGAAACTCTTAAGTATTCAGCATTCGAATACCAACTTCCTCCCTTGAATCCTGTACCATACGAGTCCGCTTTTGGCCATGTAGCTGCATCGGCTTCGCCGGTTGCACTAAGGTTGCCGTCGCCGTGACTTCCATTGAAAGCTCTTCCTGTTTTGTTAGCAATCGTAACTGGGCGTTCATACACATTTCCACTCATGTCGAATATACCATAGATGGTTGCTCCATTTGCCACTCTGTTTGCTGGAACTGCCTCTGAAGCTATGATTCGAAGTGGTCCTTGCACAGCAGTGTTGTTGCCGTAGGTGCAGTTGGGAGCTGCAGCTTTTTTGTTGGTAGAACTAAGTACCCCCGTGTTTTGAATCAATGTGGTATTTCCCCATGCATATTCGTTTGCAACTGGTTTGGCTATTCCCCTACAAGCTTTTTCAAATTCAAGTTCGGTAAACGGTCTGAGTCCACTCCAGTCAAGATAGGCAGCCAAGTCAGACCAGCTTAGGAAATTGCAGGGCACCGAGTTGCTTGGCACCGATTTGTTGCCTTTGTAGGTGTAAACAGCTGGTGTGTTAGGGCTTACCCCTGGTGTGGCAATGCAGATGCCGTTGCGGTTGGTGTTGGTCGCACACAATGCTCCAGTACCAGCTGGCGAATTCGGAGCATTTACAGTTCTAGTGGCTTGTTGTGAATAAGTGAGTGTGTTTAAGAAATCGATGTATTCTTGTTGGCTTAGTTCATACTTCATGCAGAAAAAAGCGTCATAACCTGTTGGGAAACCCTTTGCCACACTATCCACCGATGTGAGCGTTAAATCCCATAAACTTCTAGCTGATAGGTTGTTTGGGCTCGATTTAATATTGCTTCCTTGTAAATAGGGAGCTTTATTGCCTACTAGAAATGTAGTAACAGGACCTGATGTGTTGTTGGCAGCTGTAAAACTCGATGTCTCAAATGGGTCTGCTCCTGTACCAAGGTAAAAAGCACCAGTTGGAACATACACTGTTTCAATGGCATAAACATGAATTTCGAGTTGAGAATTGTCTGACAGACCATTTTTGCCATAGTTCCATTGAAGTTGAATGCCTTTCCATGTGTTTTTGCTAGCAGTAAATGCTGTTTCACTTCTATAGATGAAGCTCCCTGCTCCATCAGAACTGGGATTGATGGTGCATCCAGCTGGAGCAACGAAGTCAGTTGGGTTGATAAATGCATGCTTCCAAGAACCATCACCTTCATTTTTGATGCGGTATTTTACAAACACCCATGCAGCATCAAAATTTTTTGCTCCTTCTGCAAGACGAAATGAATTGTCCCAACTTAAATCAAATTGAACGACTGTCGTTTTTTTTGCAGCATCTTGATTCGAAAGTGTAGCATTGGACACCGTAATATTGCTGGCCGATATAGCTGTGGTAATGAATAGAAGGGTTGTGATAGCTGTGAATAATCTTACACGTTGTACCAATGTGGCGATTGCCATTTTCTTTTTTAAGTGTTTCATGCGTTCATGTTTATTTTTTAGTTAGAGGTCACATAACTAGTCCTATTCTTAGCAAAAGAATTAGACCCAGTAGAAGGTGAATAATCCTAATCATGCTTGTATCATGACTATTATGAGTTATGACTTTTGTTGAATGTACTGTTCTGCAAAAATAGCTATTCGTCAGTCCAGCCTAAATATCTATAGTTGCTAGAAAAACTAATCCTTTTTTATTTCAAATAGCAAAGATAAACTTTTTTTGCTTTTGCAAGTCAAATTTGATTTATTTCTTTTTTTCAAGTTTTTTTAATGAATTTTATGTGACTGTTCGTTTTTTCATTTCTATATTTGAAAACTTTTGAGACCCGCTTTTCGTTTCTCTCTATGTGCTTAATTATTTGATTTTTAAATATTTTTATTCGATTATAATGAAAATTGTAGTTTTTGGTGCCAGTGGCAGGACAGGTACTTTATTTGTAGATCAGGCTTTAGCGGCAGGTCATCAAGTAGTGGCTTATGTAAGAAGGGAATCTGCATTGGGCAAAACGCATCCGAATTTGAAGTCGTTGGTTGGAGAACTAAATAGCACAACCCAACTTCATGCTGCCATCAAAGGAGCTGACGTTTGTGTTTCATGTCTAGGAGGAGGATCATTGCGGAAGCATGCCACAAAAATTATGGATGGAATTGACCAAATCGTAAAGGTTGCTGAAATGGAAGGCGTCAACCGATTTATTTACTTGTCAAGTCTCGGTGTGGGGGAGAGTAAGTACAAGATTCCACAGCCACTTAGGTTTTTTATTGTGGATTTCATGCTACGTGTTCCACTGGCTGATCACGCGGTGAATGAAGCTCGGATTACAGCCAGTAAGTTGAATTGGACGATAGTGAGACCTGGTGGACTGAATGATGGAAAACTGGTGACACCACTTAAATATGGAACAGGTAATGAACTTCTGAAGGGTTCAGCTAGTATTTCTAGGGCAAGCTTAGCGGCTTTTATGTTGGCACAAATTGATAATGCAAATTTTGAAAAACAAGCTGTGTGGCTTTGTGAATAATGTAAGGGTTTGATTTACCGATTGATATATAGCAAAAAGGCAACCCATTTGCGGTTGCCTTTTTGTTGTTAGTGACTGTTTTCTGAGAAATTAGAACTTATATCTCAATCCCCATGAAGTAAATGCAAATGTTTGCCAGTACTCCCCAATAGTTGGTAGTAACTCTAGGTGTAACGAGAGTTTATCCAACTTTTCTAATGGCGAGAATTGGATTCCTATAGGTGTTACTATCGCGGAAATGGCATATCCATATCCATTTAGATTGTACCCGATAACTCGGTTAAACACACCACCTACTCCTACATAAATGGAATAGTTTTCACTTCGGATGAAATTTTTACATATAACCAATTCTGGGGACAAATTAGATAGTTCTCCATTACTATTCAATCTAAATTCTCCCCATACTTTATTCGAGAAATCGTAGCTTACACCTAGCTTGGAATAGCTGGAATAATACGAAACCCCTATTTGAGAAAATGCATTACTACTCAAAAACGATGTTAGCATAACTAATACAAAAATTCTGATTGTTCTAGTCATAAAGTGATTTTTATTTATTTTAATTGTTAATCGTTCTAAATGATTTTTTGATATCAGGGCTACGTCATTTTGAATTATTCGAATAGCTTTTCTCTTTCAGATCACCCCAGCCAACTCGTCAACTCATTTAGCAAACAGTAGTTGGTTTAATCAATTTAAAGAAGTCATTCCCTTTGTCATCAACAAGGATAAATGCAGGGAAATTCTCTACTTCAATTTTCCAAATCGCTTCCATTCCCAATTCTGGGTATTCAAGGCATTCTACTTTTTTGATGTTTTGCTCGGCAAGGATAGCTGCTGGGCCACCGATAGAACCAAGGTAGAAACCACCATATTTCTGACAAGCATCGGTTACTTGTTGTGTGCGGTTGCCCTTTGCTATCATAATAAGGCTGCCACCATTGGCTTGTAATAAATCCACATACGAGTCCATACGACCAGCAGTAGTGGGTCCAAATGATCCCGATGCCATGCCCTTAGGTGTTTTTGCAGGACCAGCGTAGTAGATAGGATGGTCTTTCAGGTATTGTGGTAGTGGTTTGCCTGAGTCAAGCACTTCTTTGAGCTTGGCATGAGCTATGTCACGACCTACGATGATGGTACCATTGAGTGACAAACGAGTGGCAACTGGATATTTGCTCAGTGTAGCCAAGATATCTGCCATCGGTAGGTTCAAGTCTATTTTCACAGCATCACCTTCACCTTGCTGACGAAGTTCTACTGGTATCAATGCGCCTGGATTGTCTTCCATTTTCTCAATCCAAATACCGTCTTTGTTGATTTTTGCTTTGATGTTTCTATCGGCAGAACATGATACGGCCATGCCTACA
>CAIUKZ010000074.1 GCA_903899865.1 uncultured Bacteroidales bacterium
TATTTTAATGTCGGATTTGCAGAATTGTTGGACATTCCATCTTATAAAGAAATGTTTGTGAATTTGATAGAGGAATTGGTTCAAGTGGCTAGGGCAGAAGGTGCCAATCAAGACCTGACCATGATAGATAAAGCCTTTCACAGAATTGGAAGCATTCCACGTGGTCAAACTACCTCAATGCACTCGGATATGCAGGCTGGAAGGAAAATGGAATTATACACTCTTACTGGTGTGGTAGTTGATTTGGCACATAAACATCAAATCAAAGTGCCCAACTACGAAAAGGTCTATGAAGCACTTTGCAAGTACATTTGAGCGTTACACAATATGATAGATTTCCATAATGTGCTCAAGGATGTTGTCAAAATCAATTTTTAAGTCAATCAAAACACCCGTTTGTAAATCAAACACCCATCCGCTGATTGATATTTTTTTTGCTTTTAAGGCTCTTTGTACTTCTGGCGTTTTTATGATATTTACGCACTGTTCTTGAACATTAAATTCAACCAGTTTTTTGAATCTGGCATCATCATCCTCGATTTTGTTTAACTCCTCTTGGTGAATACGATACACATCTCTAATGTTTCTCAGCCAAGGATTTAGAATACCTAAATCTGATGATTGCATAGCAGCTTCAACACCTCCACAGTTATAATGCCCACATATAACGATGTGTTTTACATTTAACCGTGTGACGGCGTAGTTAATCACTGACATGGCACTCAAATCATTGTTAGACACCATGTTGGCTATATTGCGGTGTACGAAAACTTCTCCAGGTTGTACACCCATCAGTTCCTCAGCAGGTACTCTGCTGTCCGAGCAACCTATGTATAGAATACTCGGATTTTGTTTGGCAGAAAGTTTTTTAAAATAGTCTTTATCTTGTTTTATTTTTTCCTTAATCCAGTGCTGATTGTTCTCAAAAATGGAATGTATATTCATTTGCTCCCTTTGTAATTAATAAAAACTTTCGACAAAGTTAGCAAAAATTTATTCACCGTAATTTCTTTCTACTTCAGTCCAGTTTACAATATTCCAAAATGCCTGTGCGTAAGCTGCTCTTTTTGATTGATACTTAAGGTAGTAGGCATGTTCCCAAACATCCAGTGTAAGCAAAGGTTTACCTTTTATTTCAGCAGATTGCATGATGGTATTGTCCTGATTGGGAGTACTTACAATTTTTAATTTTCCCTCACTGTCTTTGATGAGCCACACCCATCCTGATCCAAATCGTGAAAGAGCAGCTTTTTCAAACTGCGATTTAAATTCATCCAAACTGCCAAAGTTGGCTTTTATCACTCCTTCAAAATTTACAGAAATTGGATTTTTACCAGCTGGTGACATGACAGACCAGAAAAAATTGTGATTGTAATAACCACCACCACTGTTTTTGACAGTAGTTCTGATTTCTTCGGGCAATGTGTTAAGTGTCTGTAATAACTCTTCGATGGATTTTTTATACAATTCAGGATGTTTTTCTAATGCCTTGTTCAGATTGTTGGCATAGGCTGCATGGTGGTTGTTGTAGTGAATGTACATGGTGGTGCTGTCAATGTAAGGCTCAAGTCCGTTGTATTTATAGGCTAACTTAGGCAAAGTGAATTGACCAAAACTTGCAATACTTAAAAGCAATACGGATGTAAATAAAAGGATGCGCGTTTTCATTTTCATTTGGTTTGAGTTGGTTTATTTTGTTCGATTAATTAGGTTGTGATAATGGTTGTAAATCAGGAGTTTAACTATCAAAAATAGAGCAATGGAATGTGTGTGAATTTTCACCCAATTACATAGATTTAACATCGATGTGTGAGAGAATGTTTTGTGCTATTCGGAATAAAAGTAGAAATTGCATAAGGCAACTAATAAAAATAGATATCATGTAATTTTTAAGATAAATCAACGTTATTAACACCGAACAAATATTTGAAGGTTCAAAGCCCATCAATTTTTGGAGGGTTCATTATTTATGGGTATCTTTGTAAGTTTTAGTGAAAGTGTGTTTTAAATGTTAAGTGTTTGATTATAAGATGTTATGATAGATTATATATCTGGTAAATTAGCCGAACTAACACCCACATACGCAGTGTTGGAAACTCATGGTGTAGGATATAGCATTCACATCGCATTGCCAACTTACTCCTCGTTGATGGGTGCAGAAATGGCTAAACTCTATGTTTATGAAGTGATTAGAGAAGATGCGTATTTGCTGTATGGTTTTATGAATCAGACCGAGAGGCAGTTGTTTCTTTTGCTTATTTCTGTTTCGGGCATAGGCGCCAATACCGCACGAATGATAATGTCGTCCTATTCGGTAAAAGAGATTCAGGAAATGATAGCCACTTCGAATGAAACAGCTTTAAATTCAATCAAAGGGATTGGTATAAAAACGGCACAACGTATCATTATCGATTTGAAAGACAAGATCTTGAAAATTGAAGGCATTGAGGCAGCTAGTTTTGCTCCGGCTTTAGGGTCTGCATCGAAGGATGAAGCTGTATCAGCATTAGTAATGCTGGGATTTCCGCAGGCACTATCGGTGAAAACTGTAGAAAAAATCATCAAAGACGACCCATCATTAAAAGTGGAACAATTGATAAAAATGGCACTCAAAATGATGTAAATCTGGGTTTTGTGAGATTGGTTTCCCTATTCTTTTTGGATAAAAATGCTGTAATAGCTTATGAATTTTAGCAAATATATTTTCTTTTCGATAGTATTTTCGGGTATTGTTTTCAGTTCGGCATATTTCTTGGTTAGTGGGGCTACAAGTGCTGAAATACAGGATCTGATAAATAAAGATAAGATTAATAACACTGTACAGAAGGGCAGGAACTTGAAAAATTCAATCAAGGAATTGGTCGAATCAAAAGTGAAGCGTGACACTACTTCCGACTCAGTGTACCACCAACCCAAACCTAGCTTCCCCATCAAGAAGTTCAATCAAGATTCATACGATGATTTATCGGCAAAGTATGCAATGGACGCTCCAAAGCCATCCAATGTAAAAACAGTGGTAGAGTATGACACCAAAGCTGGTAACTATGTGTTACGTACATTTATTGGCGAGAGTGAGATAGCTACACCGTTTATGATGACAGAGCAGGAGTATAAAAGCTATTCTGCCAAGAAGGATTTACAATCTTATTGGAAAGAAAAAAACTCCAAAGGAAATGTTGGTAATGAGGATAAATTCTCGTTGACCGACATGAAATTTAATATCGGTGCTGCCGATAAAATTTTTGGTCCTGGAGGTGTGCAAGTCAAAACTCAAGGATCTGCCGAATTAATTTTTGGTCTGAAAACCAATGCAATAGAAAATCCAGCCCTACCTATCAATCTACGCAAAAACACCATCTTTGATTTCAACACCAAAATCCAACTCAATGTAACTGGTAATGTAGGTGATAAGTTAAATTTTGGCATGAATTACAATACTGAGTCTACCTTTGATTTTGATCAAAAGATGATAAAGTTGGCTTACAAAGGGAAAGAGGATGAGATTATTAAAAGTTTGGAAGCCGGAAATGTGAGCATGCAACTCAACAGTTCACTTATTACTGGTAGCACCGCTTTGTTCGGTTTGAAGACCGAATTGCAATTTGGTAAGTTGAATATCAAAGCCATTGCTACTCAACAACAATCGGAGTCCAAAACCGTGAGTACCAAAGGTGGAGCACAGACTACCAAATTCGAGATTGACGTAGATACTTATGATGCAAATAGGCATTTCTTCTTAGGTCACTTTTTTCGTGATAGATATGAGAAGTCTATGTCAACCCTTCCAATACCAGCCTCAGGAATCATTGTAAAAAGGGTAGAAGCATGGGTCACCAACAAAAGAGGTAATTTTGAACAAGCTAGAAACATTGTTGCTTTCATGGACTTAGGTGAGAGAGACTCCTTAAATAAAATGCAATGGCATCATCCTAATGATACGGTGGCACCCACCAACACTTCTAATATATTGTTCTCCGAACTAATCAAAACCAATATTCGTGATATAAAGCAGATAAGCAACATCATGTTGGGTGCTCCATTTGTAGGGGTTATCAATGGTGGTGAGGATTTCGAGAAAGTGGAAAGTGCTCGGAGGTTGGATCAAAATGAGTTTACATTCAATCCTACATTGGGTTACATTTCGCTAAAAAGTGCGCTCAATCCTGATGAGGTGTTAGGTGTTGCCTATGAGTACGTTTACCAAGGGAAAACCTATCAGGTAGGTGAATTCTCTATTGATAGAATTTCTAGTACAGGCGATTCTACCAATACCAATACCAATACCAATCAAACATTGATTGTTAAATTATTAAAAAGTACGAATCAGAATCCTCGATTTAAAATGTGGGATTTGATGATGAAGAACGTCTATAACCTGGGTGCAATGCAAATTCAACCAGAAAATTTTCAACTAGACATCGTTTATAGAAATGATAGAATAGGTACAAACATGCAGTTTCTCACTGCAGACTGTGGTGTCAAAAACAAGACATTGTTGAAAGTGATGAATCTGGACCGATTGGATCCTCGAAACTCCGCATTACCTGATGGAAAATTTGACTTCGTGGAAGGCTATACCATTCAAGCTGCTACTGGTAGAGTATTTTTCCCTGTGTTAGAGCCTTTTGGAGACCATTTACACAAAGCAGTGTGGGATAACAATAAAGCTTATAAGAATTATGCGGATAGTTTAGCATATCGTCAACTCTATGATTCTACTTTGTTTGTAGCACAACAATTCAGCGAAAAAAACAAGTTTCGACTTATAGGGCACTACAAATCATCGTCGGGAAATGAGATAAGGCTCAATGCTATGAACATTCCACGTGGTTCGGTATCGGTGACTGCTGCGGGTGCAACATTGATTGAGAATCAACATTATACAGTAGATTATACCATGGGTACTGTTACCATTCTCGATCAGGGTTTAATTGAATCAGGAACCAAAATTGATGTGAAACTTGAAAACCAATCCATGTTTAGCATCAAACGGAAATCACTTACTGGAACGCATCTTGAGTATCAGTTCAATAAAGATTTTAGTCTTGGAGGGACCATCATGAACCTATCGGAGATGCCATTGACTCAAAAAATAAACACAGGTAATGAGCCCATCAATAACACCATTTGGGGGATGAACACCTCATGGCGAGCAGAATCGCAATGGATTACCAATGCGTTGGATGCATTACCATTTGTGAATGCCACCAAACCATCAACCATTGCCTTCAATGCCGAGTTTGCTCAACTTATACCTGGACACTCATCAGTAATTGGCAAGCAGGGTTTTGCTTATATCGATGACTTTGAGGCTACCAAAACCTCTATTGACATACACTATCCTATCAATTGGTATTTGGCTGCCAGACCAGTGAAACATGATTCGATTCCTACAGAGTTATCATCCAACGAAAATAGAGCATTGTTGTCGTGGTATTTTGTAGATCCGATTTTGAATAATTATTCCCAAGTACCAAAGTATTTTATAGATGATAATTATGCTCTGGTGTCCAATCATTTAACCCGACCTGTCACCATTCAAGAACTATTTCCATTTAAGTCACAAAATGCTAATTATCCTCAAAATTTGACCGTGATGAATCTTTCATTTTACCCAAATGAAAGAGGCCCTTACAATGTCAGTACAAAAGACCTAAAACCCGATGGAACTTTTGCAAATCCAAAATCGAAATGGGCGGGTATCACCAGAAAAATTGATCAGTCAGACTTCGAAGTTGCTAATATAGAGTATGTTGAATTTTGGATGATGGATCCTTTTGTCTCAGGAAGTAAGAATTCTTCGGGCGATTTGTATTTTCATTTGGGCGATGTCAGTGAAGATGTGTTGAAGGATAGTAAAAAATCATTCGAAGGGGGTATGCCCTTTGATGGTAATGTGGAAAAGACTGACACCACTATCTGGGGACGTGTGCCTAAAGCTCAAGCCATGGTTTTGGCTTTTAATGCAGATAGTACCACACGTCCAATCCAAGATATCGGACTGGATGGTTTGGCTGATAAGGATGAGGCTCAATTTGCAACCTACAAAAATTATATTGCTAACTTTGACCTAATTATAGATGCAAATACAAAATCAAAACTGACAGCTGATCCTTTTTCTGTGTTCAATGACCCATCTGGTGATAATTTTAGCCATTTCTTGGGTAGAAACAATGATGAAAAAAAGCTAGATATTCTACAACGATATAAGCATTATAATGGTACAGAAGGTAATTCGGCGGTGGCGAAAGTTGGTGTCAGCACGCAATCTGCAGCCTCAACTATTCCTGATGTAGAAGATATAAACGGTGATAATACGCTGAGTGAATATGAACGATATTTTCAATACCATGTGAGACTAGACTCATCAAAAATGGTGGTAGGAACCAATCATATTGTAGATAAAGTGACCACCACTGTGACGCTCAAGAATGGTAAAAAAGAACCTGTCAGCTGGTATCAATTTAGAATTCCAATCCGACAATATAATCCAGCTGAAAAAGTAGGTAATATTTTCAATTTTAAATCCATTCGGTTTATTAGAATGTTCCTCACCAATTTCGAAAGTGAAACTCATTTGCGTTTTGCTACACTAGGACTTGTACGTGCCGACTGGAGAAATTACGAACGTAAAGATCTTGCACTTACTCCTTTAGAGCAATCTAACGGCTCCATGGACTTACAGGCAGTAAACGTGGAAGAGAATTCAAAAAGATCTCCAATAAATTACATTTTACCGCCAGGTATTACCAGACAGACAGATCCTGGACAATCACAAATTATCCAACTCAATGAACAAGCATTGGCACTAAAAGTCAATAAGCTAGGGAAGAATGATGCAAGAGCAGTGTATAAAAACACCAACTATGATATGCGTCAGTATAAACGCCTTCAGATGTTTATACACGCCGAAAAAATGGAAAGCGACAAAACCAGTACCCTTCAAAATGAGGAGCTGTCATGTTTTATTCGTATCGGTACTGATATGATCAATAACTACTACGAATACGAAATTCCGTTGGTGTTGACTCCCGCTGGGTTTTACGCCGAAAAGAAAGATAAAGATAGGGAGACTGTGTGGCCATTACTGAATAAGCTGGATATTCCATTCAGCACTCTTACCGATGCCAAGATGGAGAGAAACAAACAACGGGTTTCAATTCTTGAAGTGTTTGAAATGTATGATGCCAATTCTCCTTTCCAACGAAATAGAATTCGTATCAAAGGTAATCCTACTATCTCAAATGTAGAAAACATTATGATAGGGGTCAGAAATAGAAGCAATTCCGAAAAATCTGCTGAAATTTGGGTGAATGAGCTCCGTATGTCTGAGTTTGATGAATCGGGTGGATGGGCAGCTATGGCTAACCTAGCTGTGGGGCTCTCTGATATTGGAACTGTCAACCTTTCTGGACGAACCGAAACTGCTGGATTTGGTAGCATTGAAAGTAATGTGCTTGACAGACGAAAGGATGATTTGATGCAATACAACGTGTCTACTTCATTGGATTTGGGTAGATTTTTGCCAGAGAAAGCCAAATTCAGAATCCCATTCTACTATTCTAATAGTAATGAGCGATTAACACCTCGTTTTAATCCTTTGGATCAGGATGTGTTGTTTGCTGATGCTATCGAAGCTGCAGGAACACCTCGCGAAAAAAAGGAATTGATGAATGAAGGTGTAATTAAAAACAATATCAGAAGTCTGAGTGTGTCGGGGGCCAAACTGAATATCAGAAGTAAAGTCCCAATGCCCTATGATCCAGCCAACTTTTCATTCAATTATGCTATCAATCAGACCATTCAGCAAAACCAAGAAATAGAACAAAATTACATAAAGGATCAAAAAGGGGGTGTGGTTTATAATTATTCGTTCAACGCCAAACCCGTAGAACCTTTCAAGGCAGTCAAAGCGTTTGATAAACCGATATTTAAGATAATTAAAGATTTTAATTTCAATTATCTTCCAGTTTCGTTTGGGTTTAATACCAATCTGATGCGCACATTTACGATGGTGAAAAACAGGGATTTGAATGCTCGCTATTCGGGTGTTTCTATTCCCGATTCGTTGTTGCTCAATCACAGCAAAAATTTCCTGTGGAACAAACAGTTTGATTTCAAGTATGACCTCACGCGTGCTGTGAAGTTAAGTCTTCAGACCACCATGAACTCTACAATAAGTGAGAGCCCAAATTATACCCCCGAATTGCAACAGTATGATGTAAAAGATAACTATAAACAATGGAAAGACTCTATTACTTCGGGTTTAAGAAGACTAGGTGATCCGTTTACTTATCAACAAGTGTTTTCGGCTACTTGGAATTTGCCTATCAATAAAATCCCAATTTTCGATTGGGTCAATGCTAATGCAAGTTACAATTCAAATTATGATTGGAAGAGGATGGCTTTGATAGGAGGAACTTTTGATCCAAAGAAGAATACTATGGTGGGAGCTAAGAATATTGGGAATATTGCCACTTCTCTTGGTTCTTGGCAGGTAGATGGTCAGTTTAACTTTGAAAACCTGTATAACAAGTCCAAGTATTTGAAAGAAGTTAACAAAAAGTTTGGACCAAAAAATGGTAATCCTCAGAAATTTGAATCTAAGACATTCTCCAAAAAAATTGTTCTAATCAAAGATCTACCCCTGACAGTGGAGCACAAGTTGGGTTCGGATAAAATGAAAGTGACTATTATTGATAAGTCGGGAAAAGAGTTCAAACCATCCTACAAAATCATCAATGGAAACTCTATGGACATCACATCGAAGGTAAATACAGACACGCTACTCATTACCATGGTTACTCAGGATCCAGACAAAGAGTCGGTTGCAAAAGTAACTTTAGA